>CAZPED010000263.1:0-5868 GCA_964585335.1 uncultured Planctomycetaceae bacterium
GCCGCAGCGCAGTGGATGGGCGGCACGTTCGATGTGACTGACGTTCACGGCTTGGTGCACCGCAACCAGCAGAAGCCACGCTGGGACGAAGTGGCCGATCGTTGCCTGGCTTGCGCGAACTGCACGCTGGTGTGCCCCACCTGCTTTTGCTCGTGCTCCGAGGACGTGAACGACGTGCAGCAACAAACCGCCGAGCGCGTGCGCCGATGGGACAGCTGTTTCACACCCGACTTCGGTCAGGTGCACGGCGGTAACTTCCGCCCCAGCATTCGCGCCCGGTATCGCCAATGGCTGACGCACAAGTTTGCTTCGTGGTTCGATCAGTTTGACGTATCCGGTTGTGTCGGATGTGGCCGCTGTATTACCTGGTGCCCGGTGGGCATCGACGTCACCGAGGAAATCGCCGCTATCCGCGCCACCGACGGTCTTCGCGAGAGTAGCACGCCATGAACCAGCCCAATTGCGACCCTGCCAGTGGGCACACGTTTCTCGACGCCCTCGACGAGCGGCAGCGCCAGCTCCTGACTGCCGCGGCCACGCCATTTCGCGCACAGCCCGGACAGTTTCTCGCCCGCGAGGGCGAAGCGGCCCACGCGTTCTACTTGATTCATTCCGGCCACGTTGGCATTGGCACGCATCTAGGCCATCGCGGCGCGGCGCCATTGCAAACCGTAGGCGCGGGCGACACGGTCGGCTGGTCGTGGCTGCTGCCGCCCTATCAGTGGGAATTCGACGCCCGCGCGATCGACGTTGTCGAGGGATTGGCTTTCGACGCCCAGTGGTTGCGTCAGCAATGCGAAAGTGACTATGAGCTGGGCTACAACGTGCTCAAGCAGCTGTTGTCGGTCGTCAGCGACCGACTGACCGCCTGCCGCATTCATAACCTGGACATCTACAAGTAACCTGGGAACGAGCGAGTGCCAGCTCACCTGCCAGCCAGCCCCGAGCGATCGTCACCGATGGTTCCCACGGTCGTGCGCGTCGCCAGCCGGCAGGAAGAGACGCCCGGCGTGTTCACTTTGGGACTGGAATTGCCCGCCAGCGGTTGGCGGTTTCAGCCCGGGCAATTCAACATGCTCTATGCCTTTGGCGTCGGCGAAGCCGCGATTTCGCTGTGCGGCGACAGTTCCGATTCGAGCCAGGTGTTGCACACGATTCGGGCCGTGGGCTCGGTCACCAACGCGCTCCAGCGAATGCAACCCGGCGATAGCGTTGGCGTGCGCGGTCCATTTGGCAGCTGCTGGCCGCTCGAGGCTGCCCGCGGAAACGACCTGGTGATCGTGGCCGGCGGCATTGGCCTGCCGCCACTGCGCAGTGCGCTTTATCACCTGATGCGTCGGCGCCAGGACTATGGACGCGTCGCCTTGCTGTACGGCGTGCGTACGCCCGCCGACGTCCTCTACCGCGACGAAATCGCCTCCTGGCGGCAGCACGACATTCAGGTGCTCGTCACCGTCGATCGCGGAGATCCGGCATGGGCGGGCCCGATTGGCGTGGTGACCGAGCTGTTTCCGCATTGCCAGTTCCGGCCCCGACAAACGTTTTGCCTGTTGTGCGGCCCCGAGGTGATGATGCGGTTCAGCATTCGCGAGTTTTTGAAGCTGGGTGGCAGCGAGGATCACGTCTATCTGTCGCTCGAACGCAACATGCAGTGCGCCGTGGGCTTTTGCGGGCACTGCCAGTTTGGGCCCGAGTTCGTTTGCAAGCGGGGGCCCGTATTTCGCTACGACCAGATCAAGCGGTTTTTCAGCGTCCCCGAGGTCTGAGCAGCATGGCCGATGACATTCGCAAGTTGCGGCTCGGCGTCTTCAAGTTCGCCTCGTGCGACGGCTGCCAGCTTAGCCTGCTCAATTGCGAGGACGAACTGGTCGACCTGACCGGCGCCGTCGAAATCGCCTATTTCCTCGAAGCGATGCGACGGCCATTGGAAGGCGAGTTCGATCTCAGCCTGGTTGAAGGATCGATCAGCAGTCCCGAGCAACTCGAGCAGATCCATGACGTTCGCCGGCGCAGCCGCAAGCTGGTGACGATCGGCGCCTGCGCCACGGCGGGCGGCATCCAGGCACTGCGCAACTTTGGGAAAGTCGACGAGTTCCTGCAAGTGGTCTATGCCCGACCCGACTACATCCAAACGCTCGATCGTTCGACGCCCATCGCCGACCATGTGCCGGTCGACTTCGAGCTGCGCGGCTGCCCGATCAATCGCCATCAACTGCTCGAAGTCATCTCGGCGCTACTGGCCGGCCGGCGGCCAAACGTGCCGCATCATGCGGTCTGCGTCGAATGCAAGCGTCAAGGCACGGTGTGCGTGATGGTGGCGCACAACACGCCTTGCCTGGGGCCAATCACCCACGCCGGCTGCGGCGCCATTTGCCCCAGCTACGACCGCGGGTGCTACGGTTGCTATGGACCGGCGAAACTGCCGAACGTGGTTTCGCTCAGCCGTGGTCTGCTCGACCGTGGACTCGAGCCCGCGGCGGTAGATCGTCTGCTGCACACGTTCAACGCCTGGTCGCCCGAGTTCCGCGAGAGCACCGCGCAGCGGCTGGCCCGGGATACGCGGGCGGAGGAGCACACGTGACCCCAGCCGACGGCAAGACGACTCGCACGATTGCGGTCAAAGCGCTGGCACGCGTCGAGGGAGAGGGTGCGCTGACGATTCGCATGCGCGGCAAACAGATCGAATCGGTCGAACTGCGCATCTACGAACCGCCCAGGTTCTACGAGGCTTTGCTCCGCGGGCGCGACGCGCGCGAAGCACCCGACATCAATTCGCGCATCTGCGGCATTTGTCCCGTGGCCTATCAGATGTCGAGCGTTCACGCCCTGGAAAAGATCTTTCAGATCGACATTCCCGACCACCTCCGAGCCTTGCGGCGGCTGCTTTATTGCGGCGAGTGGATCGAAAGCCACGCGCTGCACATCTATCTGTTGCACGCGCCCGATTTTCTCGGTTACGACAGCGCGCTGGCCATGGCTCAGGCCAGTGCCGAGCTGGCCGAGATCTTTCGCCGCGGCTTGCGGATCAAGAAGGCCGGCAACGAGATTCTGCGTACCGTGGGTGGCCGCGACGTCCATCCGATCAACGTGCGCGTCGGCGGGTTTTATCGCTTGCCGCGCCGCGAGGAACTGGCCCAACTGGTTGACGACTTGAAGCGGGCGCGCGACGAAGCCTTGGAGACGGTGCGCTGGTCGGCCCAGTTGCCGTTTGCCGACTTCACCAGCGACTACGAGCTGGTGGCATTGCGGCACGAGACCGACTATCCGATGAACGAAGGCCGGCTGGTCTCGAACCGAGGGCTCGATATTTCCCAGCAAGATTTCCCGCGGCATTTCGAAGAGTATCAGGTGCCGCACTCGAACGCCTTGCAGGCGCGGCGGCTCGGCAGCCCCAGCGGCCATTACCTGGTAGGGCCGCTGGCCCGCTGGAATCTGAACGCCGATTGCGCACCGCTACTCGTCCGGCAGGCTGCGGCCGACACCGGCATCAACTTTCCCAACTATAATCCCTTCGTCAGCATCGTGACTCGCGCACTCGAAGTAGTGCTCGCGCTCGACGAGGCGCTGCGGTTGATCGCCGAGTACGAGCCGGTCGGCAAGCCGGCGGTCGATTTCACGCCGTCGGCCGGCGTCGGCAGCGCCATCACCGAGGCGCCGCGCGGCATCTTGTACCATCGCTACGAGACCGATGCCGCGGGCACGATACGTCACGCGGCGATTATTCCACCCACTAGCCAGAACCAGGCACAGATCGAAGACGACCTGCTGCGCATGGCGCCACGGCTGGTCGACTTGCCCGAGGACCAGGCGGCGCTCGAAGCTGAAAAAATCGTCCGCAATTACGATCCGTGCATCAGCTGCGCCACGCACTTTCTCAAGTTGCGGATCGACAGGCAATGAGCTGGCCGCTTCCGCTGCGCGTGGTGGGCGTGGGCAGCCCCTTGGGCGACGACGCCGTGGGCTGGCAAGTGGTTGGCCAGTTACAGGCCGACATTGCTGGCACCCTCGACGCCGAGTTTCATCGCGTCGAAGGCGGCCATCGCATTCTCGACCTGCTCGACGGACGCGGCACGCTGGTGCTGGTCGATGCCGTCAGCTCGGGCGCTACGCCCGGAACGGTCTGGCGGCTGCAGTGGCCCGACCCACGGCTGGAGCAGCTTGGCCCCGGCACGACGCATCACTTGCGTCCCAGCGAAAGTCTGGCGCTGGCCGCGGCACTGGGCCTGCTGCCCGCGCGCGTGTTGATTTGGGCCATCGAAGGCGAGCAATTCGCCCCCGAGGCCGACCTTTCGGCCCGTGTGCGCGCCGCCGTGGCGATCGCCGTCCGGCAAATTCGCGACGAGCTGATCAGCGACCGACAGCGCGAAGAAAATCCGCTGAAATAGCGGCACCTTGCGCCATTGATGGTCTGCAACAATCTTCGCGCCTGTTGATTGGCCACCAGCCTTGATCGATACTGGCCGGCGGCAACTCGCCGAACAGCAACCGATACAATCAAGCTTCAGCCCTCGCGGCCTTCAACCCAAGCACACATCATGACGACGCGCTGTATGCACTCGGCTATTTCACTGTGTTCGTGTGTTCTGGCGCTGACGCTGCTGACCGCGATCGCTGAGCGCTGCCTGGCCGACGTGCCCAAGCAACCCAACGTCGTGATCATTTTTGCCGATGACCTGGGCTACGGCGACTTGGGCTGCTTTGGGAATCCCACGATCGCCACGCCTCACCTCGACCGCATGGCTCGCGAGGGCGTGCGGCTCACGCAGTTCTACGTGGGCGAATGCGTGTGCACTCCCAGTCGCGCGGCCCTGCTCACCGGCCGGCTGCCGATTCGCAGCGGCATGTGCGGCGACAAGCGGCGGGTGCTGTTTACCAACTCGAAGGGCGGGCTGCCCGACGGCGAAATCACGCTGGCCGAAGCGCTCAAAACCAAGGGCTACACCACCGCCTGCATTGGCAAATGGCACTTGGGACACCGGCCGCAGTACCTGCCCCTGCGGCACGGCTTCGACTCTTACTACGGCATCCCGTACAGCAACGACATGGTGCCGACGCTGTTGATGCGCGAAAACCAGGTGATTGAAGACCCCGTGGATCAGACGACGCTCACGGCCCGCTATACGGCCGAAGCGGTCTCGTTCATTCGCCAGCACCGCGAGGGACCGTTCCTGCTCTACCTGGCTCACAATTTTCCGCACGTGCCGCTGTTCGCCTCCAGCGAGTTCAAAGGCAAGAGCCGCCGCGGGCTATACGGCGACGTGGTCGAAGAGCTCGACGCCAGCGTCGGCCGGGTGCTCGCCACGCTCAGCGAGCTGGGGCTCGACCAAAAAACCCTCGTGCTGTTTACCAGCGACAACGGGCCCTGGCGGATCAAGAACCAGGACGGGGGTTCGGCCGGCCTGCTCCGCGGCGGCAAGGGCAGCACCTGGGAGGGCGGCATGCGCGAGCCGACGATCGCCTGGTGGCCGGGCACCATTCCGCCCGGGCGCACCTCGGCCGAGCTGTGCTCGACGATGGACCTGTTTGCCACGCTGCACGCCCTGGCCGAGATTCCGCTGCCTACCGACCGTGCGCTCGATTCGCACGACATTCGCCCGGTGCTGCTGGGCACCGGCCCCAGCCCGCGGCAAGCGTTCTTCTACTATCGCGGCACGAAGCTGATGGCCGCGCGGCTGGGCCCTTGGAAGGCGCATTTCCTGACGCAGGATGGCTATGGTCAGGCCAAGCCCGACGAGCACGACCCACCCCTGCTCTACCAGCTGGAGCACGATCCGGCGGAGCAATACGACGTGGGCAAGGACCACCCCGAAGTGATTGCCCAGATCCGCCAGCTCGAAGCCATGGGCGTCCATGGCGTGATCATCGGCG
>CAZPED010000264.1:0-5863 GCA_964585335.1 uncultured Planctomycetaceae bacterium
TAGGGGGTCATAGCCGGCCGCTGCCAGAGAATCGCTCGTGGCCGGCGGCGCTCGTCGCGCGGGGGCCGCCAGGCGGACTTGTCTGGACGAGTTTTCGCCGGAGCCCTGCGCGGCTGTTGGGCGGCCAAGCGGTTCAAGTCAAAAGCCGTAAACCGGACTGGAATTTGTAGCGAATCCTGACACAATGAAGGCGGAATGGCCTTCCAGCGCCATTCCGGCGAGGGGCATCACTTCTGGAACGTTAAGGAACGCTTGTCATGTATCGGCGCCATTCCCCGCTCATTTCGCGTTCGCATCACGGCCGCCGCTCCTCGCGAATCGGTTTCACGCTGGTCGAGCTACTGGTCGTGATCGCCATCATCGGCATGCTCGTGGCCCTGCTGATTCCGGCAGTACAGGCCGCCCGCGAAGCCGCCCGGCGGACCACCTGCCTCAACAACCTCAAGAACGTCAGCCTGGCGGCCGTGCAATTCGCCAACACCAAGGACTATTTCCCGGGCTACGCCTATCAGCGGGCCACGGTTCCGGCGCCGCCCACCTCGGGGGCCAGTTACAGCTTCGTGGGCTGGGTGCCGCAATTGCTGCCGGGCCTGGAGCGCAACGACCTCTACACCCGGTATATGTCGAACGGCAACATCAGCGCGATCAGCCAGCGGATCGAAGTGCTGGCCTGTCCCAGCGATACCTCCGCGGCGCAGTTGAACGACACCGACCTGATCTCGTACTTCATCAACGGCGGCATGCAGGACTTCGACAATCAGTCAACCATGTCGCCTAACTCGACCTGGCCGCTCGACTACGAAGCCAACGGCCTGTCGTTCAACCAGATCTTCCGCGGCAGCAAAGGCACCAAGTACCCGTTCGTCAAGGTGAGCCCCGCCGACGTGGCCAAGTACGACGGCACGCAATTCACCATGCTAATGGGCGAAAACCGGGCCGACGTCACCTACAGCATCGTGGGCCGCTGGGCCGCCAATTGGACGACGTTCCTGGATGCCAAAGAACGCGCCCAGATGCTGGTTTGGGACTATCAGCGGACTTCTCCCTATGCGCCGCAAATTGTCACCAACGACGCCTCGAACTTGAACGCCACGGTGGGCACGATCTCGCGCACGCAATTCGCCAGCCAATCAGATGCCAACGATCAATGGAACACCCGTCCGGCCAGCGCTCACCCGGGCGGCTTCCACCTGTCGTTTTGCGATAACAGCGTGCGGTTCGTTTCCGACGAGATTCCGTACAGAGTTTATGTCGCAATGATGACCAGCAACGGCGCCATCGGAAACAACGTGAAGGAGCCGGGCACGAACAATGTGGTTCAGATGCCCTGGCAGAATCTGTCGGTGCAAGACTCCGACCTCAAGTAGCCGCATTCAGGTCGGCTGGTCGGTGCGACAATCGCACCGGAGAACCAGTCAGTCTGTGCGCCTGCACAGGTGGCGCATAAAGAAAGCTGACCTGCTCGTGATGGGCAGGCCAGCTTTTTTGTTGCGCGAGTTGTCGCGAGCCAGACCGTTTAGGCCGCGTCGTCCTTGGCGGCCGCCTTGCCGGTCTTTTCGAACGCCGGACGCAGGGCCGCGTCGGCCGCGGGAATGAACTGCCGGATGAAGTCCTCGCAGAACTCGGTCGACCCGGCCCCCTTGCTGCCCGACGGAATCGTGGCGAATACGTACAGCTTGTACAGTGCCCGGTGACCGCTGAATTCCCACTTATGGTTCTTGGGCGCCAGCCAGCGGCCGTCGCCGGTCCAGCTCCAATAGCCCTTCTCGGCGTGGGTGCCGGTCGGCTCGCTCTTCAAAAAGCTGGTCGTGAAGAACTCGGCCGGTTCGCCGTTGGCCGTCTCGATGACCTGCTGCACGGGCTCGCCCTGCATGTCGAAACCAGCAGCCGGGTAGCAACGCTCGGGCGTGTGGTAGAACACGTCGCGCTGGCGAGCGCAGATAATCGAGACCCGCACCTCTTCGCCGGCGGCATTGCGGTACACGCGAATCAGTTCGCCCACGGCGCCGGAGATGCGGCGGATTTTTTCTTCCGATTGCCCCTTGTCCTCGCCCTTCCACTGCCCGATTTCCAAGGGAATGGCATCGAGCTGGTTGGCCAGGATTTCGAGCTCGGGGAATTCGCCCCAGCGTTCCGACCACATGCCCTGCACGTAGCAGGTGACGCCCATCAAAATGACCGCGACCAGAAACGGCGGTAAGGTCATCCACTTGATCTGACTGGCACTCGACATGGTTTTACCCTGGGGTCAATTCTCAATTGATGTCTCGGTGAATCGTGGTCGAACGTTGCAGATTGGATGAGCGAGTCGCTGCTGTCTATCGTAACCGGGCCCGGCGGGCAGCTCAACGACGGCGTGGGCCGAGCTGAACATCCCCCTGATACTACCCTTAACCGTGACAATTAGGTCTGCGGCGGCCTGCACTGCACCCGGCCTCAGACCGTGGCGCTGCCGGCCGCTTCGGCCGGTTGCTGCTTGGCCGATTCGGTCTCGGCCATCAGCAGTTCCACGCCGTGCCGGGCCGCGTCGTCGTTCACGCCGTTGACCACGGCGCCCAGCACCGTAATGCCCACGGACCGCAACCGCTCGCAGGCCTCGTAAACCTTGGGAACCTTGCTCACGTCACGCAGCACCGATACGATCGCCGCGTCAACGTGCTGGCCAATCAGCAGCGGGTCGGCAATCTTCAGCACCGGGCCCGCGTCGATGACCACATAGTCGTACTGCACGCACAAGCTCGCAATCGCCGAGCCAAGGTAAGCGGTCGACAATTGCTGCACGCTCCGCAAGCAGCAGCGGCCCGCCGGCATCAGCCACAGGTTGGCCGTGCGGGTCGGATGAACCACCGCCTCGCGGTCGGCCTCGCCCCGTAGCAATTCGCACAGCCCCGGGTCTTGCGGCATCTCGAACACCCGGTGGGCGCCCGGATTGCGCACGTCGGCGTCGATCAGCAGCGTGCGGCGCCCGCTACGGGCCAGACTGGCGGCCAGTTGCGTGGCCGTCGTGGTCTTGCCCTCGCGCGGCTCGGCGCTGGTGACCATCACCACGCGCGGCGGCTCGATCTCGGTCGTGTGAATCACGGCGGTGCGGGTCCCGTCGATGCGCTCGGCCATCAGCGCCTTGAGCACGGCTGGGCCCTTGCCCCCCTTCATCCGCCGCCAGGTGCGGCCCGAGACGTTGGGCAGCTCGCCAATGACTTTGATGCCCAGGCCGTCGCCAACTTCGGCGACTGAATTGATTTTGCGCGATTGGAATTCGAAGAACGCCACGCCCAGCACGACCAGGGCAAAGCTGAGCAGGCCGGCAAAGGCCACGCCGACGTACTTGCGAATGGCGTCGCCGGTGCCGTTGGCCAGAATCGCGTCGTCGACCTTGGTAATTCGATCGGGAGCCAGTTTTTCCACGCGAATCACGTCCAGCTGCGAACGCAGTTCGCCGGTAACCTTTTGCAGGGCGCGAATTTCTTCCTGCTTGGCGGCCACAACCGCCGAGAAGCTTTCCAGGCTCTTGACGTGGTCGAACTGCTTGTCGACCGCCTCGTTCGCCTGCTTCAACTCTTCTTCCAGATACTCTTTCTGCTTCTCGAGCAATGGCACGCTCAGCATCACGGCGTTACTGGCCGCGTTGTTGTTCATCGAGCCCGAGTGAGCCAGCATTTCCACGAACTTGGGCCGCAGCTCGTTGCGGCGTTCCTCGATCGCCTCGGCCAGCTGGTGCCGTTGATCGGCCAGCTTCTTGTACTTGGGCAAGTTGACCGCGTTGGGATTCTTGGCCTTTTGGGCCGCCAGCTCCTGCTCGATCTGCGAGAGCATCATCGTGTTGCTTTCGATCAGCCGATCCTTGCTGATTTCCATCTCGATCAAAATGTCGGGCGGACGGGTCTCCTCGGGATTGTCCCGGCGGGCCTTCATCAGCACCAGCTGTTTGTCGTTGTCCTTCAATTCAGTGATGATTCGCGTCTTGCGGGCCATGTAGTTTTGCAGTTCTTGCACGGCCATGTCCTTGGCCATCTTGGCCGCTTCCGAACCGCTGGTCTTGTGCACGGCTTCGAGCGTGCGCAGCGCGTCTTGCTGTTTTTGCAGGTCCGACATCATCGCCGTGTAGCTCTTGTCGAGCTTGTTTTCCTGCTGCAAGCGCAGTTCTTTTTCGTGGGCAACGATTTCCTCCATGTACACCGCCACGACCTTGTTGATGATCTTGATGATGTCGTCCTTGCGGCGACCCTTCATGGCCACCCGCATAATTTCGGCGTCGTCCGGATAGTCGATAATCAGCTGATCCTTGAGCCAAGAGACCGGGTCGTCGCTCTGTTCCTTGATCGTGGTCAACCGGCTAATGTCGGCGGCCCGCAGCGTGCCCTGCAGCACGACATTGCTCAGCAACAGCTGCACCTGGGTCCGTTTGAACACGGCGAACTCCTCGACCGCCGCGGAGCGCTCCTTGAGCACCGTGGGAGGCCGATCGGAAACCCGCAACAGGGCGAAGGCTTCGTACCGCACGGGCACCAGGTACCAGACCAGCACCACGACCAGCGAGCTGACCAGCATGCCCAGGCCCAGGGCCAGCGGCCAGCTGCAACGCGCTGCGTGCAGCAGCTCGTTGGGGGTCGGCTTGGCTTTCAGAATCTCTGGCTTGGCTGGCGGACCGTACGACCAGCCTGCCGACGGCAGCGCCGGCAAACGGCTGTCGAGCGTGGCCGGCAGACCTTTGACTCCGCCCTGGCCTTCGGACGAGTCGTCCCGGGACAACATAGGATCTACTGACATGAGTGATTGCCTTCAGAGTTTCCGGGCGCGTGATGGTGTTTACGTAGCGAATGCAACGAATGTTTGCAAAAGAAAGGAAAAGGCGCGACGCGAAGGGCAAAATGCAACTGCTGGGCCACCGGCTCGCCGGCGACCGCCGCGGCCCACGCAAACACTTCCGGCCAATGCACTTGCAGGCGTTGGACGGGCGTCGTGCCCGCGCCCGCGAGGGGGCGTTTTTTCAACAACTGACTCCTCTGTTCCGTTGGCAAAAGGCAACCGGGGGGCGTTTTTGCGACCCCGCGGCGATCGCCGACCTCTAGCGTCCCGGCGCCGCGGCCGGACCAATGGCCAGCGGACCGGCGGGCCCGTCTTCAATCACCAGGTGCGAAAGAATCTGAAATTCGAGATACAGCAGCCCCAGTCCCATCGGCATCATCAGCAGACCGTCAAAGTCGTGGAAGAACTTTTCGACCCACTCGGGCCCAACCACCAGGTACAGCAAAGCCGTGATCGTGATGCGAATGATGTTCGAGGCCACGGCAATCGGCACCGAGCTGGCGATGATCACCAAGCGTTCCCACCAGGGCCGATCGGTCACCAGCGTGATCGCCACGGCCAGGGCCACAAAGATCGTGAGCATGCGCAAACCGCTGCACGCCTCGACCACGCCCAGCTCGATCTCGCCAATCACGATCCGATTGCCCTCGCTATAGCTGGGAATGCCCATCGTTTGCAGCAGATAGGTGCTCGAATTCGTGGCCACTTTTTGCAGCGGCTGCAAGAGCATCGAGTCGAACGGCCCGGGCAGAGGAAACATGAAGATCAAGAACGCCACGGCGGGGCCCGCCCAGCGCATCATCTTCCAGCCGCCGCCCAGCAAAAACACGCCCGCCACGGCCGGCACGAACGAGTCCATCTCGGGAACGTGGCTCGAGTAGCGCGTCGCCGCCAGGCGAATGCCCAGCGCGACTGCCAGCAGCGCCACACCTGCCCAGCGAGCTCCGGTGCTCACCGGCCCAAACGGCTCGTAGCGCATCCACAACAAAATGACCGTAAAGAGCGGCACCAGCCAGCCGTGCGAGTACTTGGGATTCTCCCAGAACCACATCGCGCC
>CAZPED010000265.1:0-5853 GCA_964585335.1 uncultured Planctomycetaceae bacterium
GAACACATCTGTGCCCTCACCCTTCGCCTCAACGACCGCCTCGAACAATTCAAACAGACGCTCCAGGCCCACGTCAAAGCCGAAACCGTCTACGCCCGCACCCGCCTGGACGACCAGGTGATCGCCACCGTCCGCGGCAACCTCTTCGAGGGCGCGCTGCTGGTGACCGCCATCGTGTTCATCTTCCTCGGCAATCTGCGGGCCGGCCTGATCGTCGCCCTGGCAATTCCCTTTTCGATGCTGTTCGCCTTTTGCGGCATGTATCAAATCGGCATCGCCGGCACGCTCTTGAGCCTGGGCGCCATCGACTTCGGCATCGTCGTCGACAGCTCGCTAGTGGTCATCGAAAACATCTTGCGGCGCATCGCCCACGCCGGCGAAAACGATACGGCGCTGGTGCGCGATGCCACGATCGAAGTCCGCCAGCCCACGACGTTCGGTCAGTTAATCATCATGATCGTCTACTTGCCGATTCTCAGCCTGCAAGGCGTCGAGGGGCGCATGTTCCGCCCCATGGCCCTGACGGTCATCCTGGTGCTCGTCGGCTCGCTGATTCTCTCGCTCACGCTGATGCCGGTGCTGGCCAGCCTGCTGCTGCCCAAGCACATCGACGAAACCGATCCGCTGATCGTCCGCGTGGCCAAGCGGTTCTATCAGCCGTTCCTGACGCTGGCCTTGCGGGCCCGAATGCCGATCATGGCCGTGGCGGGCGTTTCGCTGGCCGTGGCAGGCGCGCTGGCCCTGACCATGGGCACCGAGTTCGTGCCCCGCCTCTCGGAAGGCGATATCGTCGTCGGCATTCTGCGCCCCGCGGGCACGCACCTCAAGGAAGCCGTGTCGATCAACAACAAGATGGAACGGCTGCTCCTCGAAGCTTTCCCCGACGAGATTTCGCACATCTGGAGCCGGGCCGGCGCGCCCGAAGTGGCCACCGACGCCGGCGACGTGCAAGTGGCCGAAATGTTCGTCTCGCTCAAGCCCCGCGACCGTTGGACCAAAGCCAACACGCAGTCGGACTTGATGGCGCTGATGGACGGCGTCATCGGCCACTTCCCCGGACAGACCGTGTGGCTGACGCAGCCCATCGAGCAGCGGATCAACGAAATGGTCTCCGGCGTCCGTGCCGACGTGGCACTCAAGCTCTTTGGCGACGACATCGACACGCTCGTCGAAAAGGGACGCGAGCTGGAAAAGGCCCTGGGCGGCGTGCCCGGCTGCGTCGACCTGGCCAGCGAACAGATCAAGGGACAGCCCATCCTGCAGGTCAAAGTCGACCAGGACCGTATCGCCCGCTACGGCGTGGCCGCCAAAACGGTGCTGGCGCTCGTCGAATCGATCGGCGACAAGTCGCTGGGCGAAGTCATCGAGGGGCAGTTGCGTTTCCCGCTGGCAGCCCGCCTGCCCGACAACATGCGCGATAATCCGCAGGCGATCGCCGACATCCTGCTGCTCACTTCGACGCACGAGCGGTTGCCACTGTCGGCCCTGGCCGACGTGCAGCGGGTGTCGGGCCCCAAGATGATCTCGCGCGAGTGGAGCAAGCGCCGCCTGACGGTGCAGTGCAACGTCCGCGGCCGCGACATTGGCAGCTTCATCGCCGAGGCCCAAAAGCGGGTCGGCGATTCGGTCAAACTGCCCGACGGCTACACGATTCAGTGGGGCGGCCAGTTCGAGAACATGCAACGGGCCCAGCGGCGGCTGATGATCGTGGTGCCGCTGGCCTTGAGTCTGATCGTGCTGCTGCTCTATGTCACCTATCGCAACACGATCGACACGATCTGCGTGTTCACCAGCGTGCCGATGGCCTGTATCGGCGGCATCGCCTTCCTCTGGTTCCGCGAAATGCCGATCTCGATTTCGGCCGCCGTCGGTTTCATCACGCTTTCGGGCGTGTCGGTGCTCAACAGCATGGTGTTCGTCTCGGCCCTGCGCGATCTGCTGCGCGGCGGCCTGACGTCGAACGAGGCCATCTTCGAGGCCGCCATCTCGCGGCTCCGCACCGTGATGATGACCGCCCTGGTCGCCAGCGTGGGCTTCGCGCCCATGGCTCTGAGCACTAGCATGGGCGCCGAGGTGCAGCGCCCGCTGGCCACGGTGGTCATCGGTGGCGTCATCAGCAGCACGGCCATGACGCTGTTCGTCTTGCCCGTGCTCTATAGCCTGCTGCTCCGCCCAGGCAAGTCGGCCGCCGAAGCCCACTAAGAACCGCCGCGGCGCCGACTCTCAACCAGGAGTCGCAAGGACATGGCGCGCCATCTCACCAGCCCCACGCGCATCGAAGCGGCGGGCACACCTCCCAAAACCATCGAAGAGTTCATTGGCCGGGTCAACTCGCAGACCAGCCAGCTTAGCATCGCCCGCATGCGCAGCCCGCAGGGCTGGAGCGAACCGGGGCAAACCCCCGAGTTCGACGAGTACAGCGTGGTGCTACGCGGCACGTTGCACGTCAAGCTGCAGAGCGAAGCGTTCGACGTCGCCGCCGGCCAGGCGATCATCGTTCCGGCCGGTCAATGGGTGCAGTACAGCACGCCCGGCCCCGAAGGCGCCGAGTACATCGCCGTCTGCCTGCCCGCCTTTTCGCCCGCCACGGTACACCGCGACGCATAGCCGGCTTGGTAGTGGGTGATTCGCAGTTAGGGGTGATGGTCGTCTGTTTCGTCGGGCCGTTTACCCGAAAACATCCATACGACAAGGGTGCTGATTGCCATCACCGAAACGGCCACCAATACCGTGATCACAAGGAGCATCCGGTACGGGGACGGCAGGAATGACAGATAGATGTCTTCGAGTGGTGCGCCAGGAGGCATAGCGGCATTCTAGCTGCGGACGAGGCCAGTTATTCGCAACGGCGACGACCGCATGCTAGCATATCGCCAAAATCGGTTCCGGCCCGTCTGCCGCCACGGAGATTCGTCATGCGTGCGTCTGCCACGTTTCCGTTTCACTGGCCGTGCCTCGCTGTCTGGCTCGCCGCATTCCTCTGCCTCGTGGGTTCGGCCCAGGCCCAGGCGCCCAAGGGCACGGTCAAACCCACTGATCCGCCGCCGGCCCTGACCTATCATGGGCTCATCCCCGGCCTGTCCACCGCCGCCGAGGTGCGCCAGTCGCTCGGGCCACCGGTGTTCGAAGCCGAGTGGTATGCCTACAAACTTCTGTATAACGCCCAGGGGCGGCCGGGCCTGACCGACTCGGTTCACTTGCACGGCAAGAACGGCACGTTCGCGTGCGTCGAGGCCGCCAGCATTCCGGCCGGTTACGAGTCGAAGAGCGACGTGCAAGCCAAGCTCGGCCCCTGCGAGCAAGAGATCCGCACGCCCACGTTTTCGCTGCTCGACTATTCGGCCAAGGGCGTACGTTTCGTTTTCAACAAGCAAGGCCAGACGATCGGCGTCGCCTACACGCCCCATTTGCAAGCCCGCGTGCCGGACGGCGGCCCCCGGCTGTTCGACCTGAGCGGCTTGCGCGAAGGTCCGCAGCCCGCCCCCGCCCGGCCGGCCGACCTGGGCGACCTGAAGGCCGGCGCGGCGCAAGTGAAGATCTCGCCCACGACCTCCAAGTGGCTCAACCCCCGCTTACGCGACGCGTTTACGATTCACGACGACATGTACGCCCGCTGCGTGGTCTTTGAAAAAGGGGGCCAGCGATTCGCCCTGGTCGGCGCCGACCTGTTCGGCATGTCCCGCTCGGACATCGAACCCCTGCGGGCCCGGGTGGCCAAAAATGGCGTGCCCTACATGGTGCTGGCCATGTCGCACAACCACGCGGCCCCCGACACGATTGGCGTTTACGGTCACTACCCGGCCGAATACATCCAGTACATTCAGAACCAGGTCGTCGATTGCGTGGCACAGGCCGTGGCCAATCTGCAACCGGTCAAGGATTTTCGCAAAGCCTCGAGCGAACTGCCGATGGATGGCGGCCGCGTCATCGGCTACTTCCGCAATGCCCGCAACGTGGGCCTGGTCGATCCGACGCTCTCGGTGCTGCCACCCGTTGGCGCCGCCGGCCAGCCGATCGCCACGATCGTGAACTTTGCCTGCCACGTCGAAGGCCTGGCGGCCGGTGCCAAGGAGTTGAGCGCCGACTTCCCCGGCTACATGTGCGACCAGATCAAGGCCGACGGCGGGGGCCAGGCCGTGTTCCTCAACGGCGCCGTCGGCGGCATGGTCAGCGGCGACAATCGCGAGCGTACCCATGCAGAGGCCAAAACCATGGGGCTCGGGCTGGCCGCGATGGTAAGACAGCTGGCCGCCACCGCGCAGCCGCCGGCCAGGTTCGATTTTGGCGTCGATACCCGGGTCATCGAATTCCCCATGACCAACCCGGCCTTCAAATTGCTGTACGCCGCGCGTGGCGGGCTCAAAGACGGCCGCGTATCGACCGAAATGGCGCTTATCAAGCTGGGCGAAGCCCAGTTGCTCACGCTCCCCGGCGAGGTCCTGCCCGAGGTCAGCTTCGAAATCCAAACCCAAATGACCGGCTTCCCGCGGATCCTCATCGGATTGGCCAACGACGAGCTGGGCTATATCATTCCCGAGTACGACTTTCGCAGTAACAGCTACGAGGAGACGATGTCGCAGGGGCGCGACACGGCCCCGGCCGTCAAACAAGGCGCTCAGAAACTCCTCAGCGGAGCGCCCTAGCCGACAAAGCTCGGCCGTCGACGCCAGCGACTCTTGCACCGACTGACGAAATCCGCTACTTTGTATTACAAAGCCACAGTTCGGCGGCTTCCGCCATGCCGACGGCAACTTGAAGGGAGCAGGCCCCCATGGAACTACGCGACGCGCTGGTGCAAATCGCGGAAATCCGGCGGCAGATGGCCAAGAACGACGTGTTCCGCGGCTATCGATCCGCGCCCGTCGCTTTCTCGGGCCTGATGGCCTTGGCGGCGGCCATCGCGCAAACGCGGCTGGTGGCCGATCCCTTGAACGAGTCGACGGTCTACCTGACGCTGTGGATGAGCGCGGCCGTACTGAGCGTCGCCGCGGTGGCCGCCGAAATGGCGGTCCGCATGGTTCGCACCCACGACTGGACTTACCTGGAACCCACGCGGCTGGCTGTCGAGCAGTTCCTGCCCCCGATGATCGCCGGCTTGCTGCTGACGGTCATCCTCGTGCGTCAATCGCCCGAGCACCTGGCGCTGTTGCCGGGCCTGTGGCAGGTGCTGTTCAGCCTGGGCATCTTTGCCTCGGCGCGGCTGCTGCCCAAGGCGATCTTTTTGATCGCCGGTTTCTATCTGTGCACGGGGGTGACCGTGCTCATTTGGGCGCGCGACGGCCTCTCGCTCGAACCTTGGTGCATGGGCCTGCCATTTGCCGTGGGGCAGTTCCTGGCTGCCGCGATCTTGTATTGGACCCTGGAGCGTCGAACATGAGTTCGGAACCGACCAAGCCCGTCCGATCGGTGGCTCGTTTTGCCTACGAGGGGCTCGAGCGCGTGATTCACGAGAAAGCCCGGCTCGGCATTCTGGCCTCGCTGGCTACGCATGCCGGCGCGCTGGCGTTTTCCGAGCTCAAGCAGCTGTGCGCGCTCACCGACGGCAACCTGAACCGACACCTGCAAGTGCTGCAAGACGCCGGACTGGTCGAAGTTCACAAGCAAACCAGCGCTAACCGGCCGCAAACCATCTGCCAAATGACCGCGCTGGGGCGCGAACGTTTCCTCGAGTACATCGGCGTGCTCGAAGGGGTCGTGCAAGACGCCCTCCGCGCCTCGCAGTCGCTCGCGTCGCCCTCGAATAGCGCCGGCTGGTCCCCCGCCTGATCCCCAGTCGCACCGCCAGGCATCTCGCAGCTATCCACCACCAACGCGTCGACCGCGGCCGCAGCACAGACTTGAACTTTGCAATAC
>CAZPED010000266.1:0-5851 GCA_964585335.1 uncultured Planctomycetaceae bacterium
TGTGGGTGCTGATCATTGCTTTGGTCTGGCTCACGTCCAAGTACTTCGAGGATATCAAGCACGTGGCGATTTTGAGCCCGTTGTTCGGATACCTGGGTACGTTGCAACCGACGTTTGACCTCGGCACCGTCACGGTGCTCAGCTGGCTACTGCTCTTGCCGTGGTGCGGTTCGCTGCTGCACATGGCGCTCAACGGCCGCAAGCGGTTTACGCCCAATGAGATCGGCGAGTTCCATTTTGGCGAAGGCAGCGAGCTGACCGACCGCACGGGTCTGCGGTTCCGCACCCGCTATCGCGACGTGCTGGAAACCGTGCTGACCTTTGGTGGCGGCGACCTGCTGGCCGTCGACAATCATCAGAACGTGATCAAGCGCTGGGACAACATCGTTGGCTTGTTCTTCGTCTGGAAGGACCTCGATCGCGTGCTGCATCAGCGTGCCGCGGTCGTCGAGCTGGGCGACGAGTCTGGGGAAAGCGAGCACGCCGGCTGAGCTCACGGGCTTATCTGCCGTTCGTGTTTCCTTCCCACTCTGGCCCTTTGACTGGTTGAAAGCGTTCCATGAATCTCCAGCGCCCGCTCGTGGCGGCTCCCCAGGCATTTGCCTGGCCGTTGGTGCTGTGCATCATCGGCGTCGACTACTTCAGCACGCTGGCCTACCTGCCGTCGATTGCCGTCCAGGCCGCCGGACCTTTGGCGCCTGTGGCGGCCGGCGGCGTGGTGCTGGTCACGTTCGTCCTGGCACTGCCCGTCTATTGGTATGTCGTGGGCCGAGTGCCCGACGGCCGCGGCGCCACGGGCTTGCTGGAAGAGCGGATTGCCGGTTGGCGGGGCAAGCTGGTGGTGCTGACCATGCTGGGCTTTGCCGCCGCCGACTTTGTCATCACGCGCAGCTTGTCGCTGGCCGACGCGACGGTGCACCTGTTGCACAATCCGATCGGCCGGCGCTGGCTCGAGCGCTTGCCCGACGAATTGCCGCTCGACGGCCGCACGCTTTGGCCGCCCGCCGAGCGGTTGGTGCGGTTGCTGATCGAGCCGCAGCTGCTGGTCACGCTGCTGCTGTCGATCGTGTCGTTCGCATTGTGGTATTTCCTCCGCCGCGGATTTACACGGCGAATTCTGTGGACCACCACGGCGGCGGTCGGTTGCTACCTGGCGCTAACGGCCATCGTGGTCGGCAGCGCGCTGTCGTATCTCGCCGATCATCCGGCGGCCTGCCAATCGGCCTGGCAGCAAATGTATCAGCCGACGGAGGGCAATGGTTCGCCAGGCGTCGGGGCCAACCACTGGGGCTGGGCCTGGGCGGCGGCCTTCTTCTGGTCGTTTCCGCAAATGGCCCTCGGCCTCAGCGGTTTCGAAATGATCATGACCGTGGCGCCGCGCGTCCGCGCTGGCCGCCATACAGACGACGGCGCCGGACGCATCCGCAATACCCGCAAGCTGATGCTCGCCGCGGCGGCCATCATGGCGCTTTACCTGTTGAGCGCCGTGCTCGTCACGGCACTGCTGGTGCCGCGCGAAGCGCTCGTTGCCGGCGGCGCCGCCGAACACCGGGCCTTGTCCTACCTGGCCCACGGCGGGCCGCTGGCCAGCGGCGGTAGCGGCGCCACGATCAGCCCGCTCTTTGGCGAACACTTCGGCGGGCTGTACGATCTGGCCACGGTGCTGATCCTCGGGCTGGCCGGCGCCAGCGTCACGATCGGCTTGCAAAACCTGCTGCCGCACTATTTGAACCGGCTGGGCATGGAGGTCAGCTGGGCCGGCAAGGTGGGAGTGATCATGCACGTGCTCAACGGCATGATCCTGCTGGTCACGGTCGTGTTTCGCGCCAGCCCCGCCTCGCAGCAATGGGCCTATGCCACGAGCGTGCTGGTGCTGCTGGCCGGCGCGGCGCTGGCGGCGGCCATCGACCTGAACGGCTTCCGGCCGCGCGGGCCGTTGCGCATCCTGGTCGTGGTCATCGCCTGCGCCGCGGGCGGGTTCTTTCTGGCCATGACCGGATTGACCGTGCTGATCAACCACTCGGGGCTGACGATCGCGCTGGCGTTTGTCGTGGCCATTCTGACCAGCTCGTTCATCTCGCGCTGGATTCGCAGCACCGAGCTGCGCTTTCAGGGCTTCGAGTTTGCGGACGAGACGACCCGCGCTCGCTGGCGGGAACTGAGCCGGCACCCGCGCAAGATTCTCGTGCCCCATCGGCCGGGGCTGCTTTCGCTCTGTCAGCGCAACGCGCAGTTGCAGCGCGACTACATGCTCGACCCCGCCGCGTCGATCGTTTTCGTCGAGGCGTACGTCGGCGACCCCAGCAATTTTTACCAGCAGCCGACGCTGCGGATCGAGCGGACCGAGGGCTTCGAAGTGATTCGCCTGGAGCGGTGCGTCAGCGTTTCGCACGTGCTGGCGGCGCTGTGCCTGGAAATGGGCCGCGAAGGGAGCGCGCCGCCGCAAATCGTCTTTGGCTGGTCCGACGAACCGCCGCTGGCGGCGAACCTGAACTTTTTGCTCCTGGGCGAGGGCAACATCCCCTGGATGGTGCGCGAGCTACTGCGCAAGGCCGCTCCTGAAGTCGCCCGGCAGCCGCGCGTCGTGATTGGCTGATCGACGCGTCAACGGCCCGCATCTGGCGCTACCAGATGAACTGCACACCGGCCGATCCGGCGTTCCAGCTTTGTTGGCTGTTGAATTGCAGATCGTAGTTGGCAAACAGGCTGAGCTGGTCGTCGATGGCGTACTGGGTGCCGGCCCCCAGCACGGCCCAGTCGCGGCCGAAGTTGAGACCGCTGGTGGCGAAGCTGCCGCCGCCAATCGGGGCGAACACGGCGTTGACGACCGACGTCGGTTGCAGGAACTCGTGCATCCACAGCGCCCGAACTTCGGGAACGAAGGCATGTCCCCAGGAGGTGCAGAACACCTGCGCCACGCGCGTACCGAGCAAGCCTCGCAGGGCGTTGGTATCGACGCCGGCGACGGAGAGGTCGAGCACCCCGGCCCCCGACTCGGTAAACGAGTTCTGCCGCAGGTAGATGTATTGCAGCGCGGCGTAGGGCTGCACGATCGTGCGGCCGAATTGCAGCCGCGCGCCCTTCTCGACGTACAGGCTGGGCTGCCAGCCGCCGTAGTTACCCTGCGCCGTCACTTGCACGTTGCCGATGTTGATTTGTCGCGATTCGCGATAGCCGGTCACGCCGACCGAGGTGGCCACCAGCAAGTAATGGCTTTCCAGGTCGCGCAGGAAGTAGGCCCCCGTGATTCCCTGGTTGGCCGTGGCCGATTGCGGCAAGCCATCGAGCCGCATGCTCAAGTGCGAGTAAGCGCCGAAGGCGCCGGCCACGTGGCACGGGCACCAGCACGGCCGCCAACGCCACGATCCAGAACAATGGCACCGTTCACTTCTCGCAAACGGCCGACTCGACCTACGCGGGCAACATGTCCGGCTCCGGTGCGCTGATTCTCGACGGCCCCGGCAAGGTGACGATGCTGGGCACCAACACGTACACCGGCGGCACTACGATCAGCAGCGGCACCCTCGTAGGCGATACCAACAACCTGCTAGGCAACATCACGAACAATGCCCAGCTGACGTTCGACCAGGCCACCAGCGGCACCTTTACGGGAACCATCTCGGGGGCCGGCACCGTCGTCAAATCGGGCGCCCGTTCGCTGGCGATTGCCAACGACCAGACGGCCACGGGCCCCATCGACATTCAACTTGACAATTCCGTGAGGTTGGCCGGCCGCTAGCAGCGCTCGCACGGCGGGGGCGGAGGTTGGTCGGCGGGGAAGTAGCTTGTGCCCAGCACGACATCTCACCGCGAAAATTGGGCGTTGCCATTGGGATCAAGACACTGGCGGGGGGCTATCGCGCGAGCGTAAAATCAAGCCCGCGTGTGACGTAGCGAGTTTCGTCGATTGCAGACTCTCCCAGGAGGACGGAACCATGGCTCGCACGATTGCGCTAGCAGTGCTCCTGGTCGAAGTGTTGCTGTCGTCACGGGTGCTGGCACAGCCGCCTGCCGCATTGCCGGCGGCCAGTGCCGAGCAGGTTCAGCAGGCAGTCGACCGCGCGGCAAAGTATTTGCGCGCCGAGTCGGCCAGCTGGTTGAGCACCCGCAAGTGCGCGGCCTGCCATCACGCGCCGCTGCCGCTGTGGGCCTTGAGCGAGGCGGAGCGCCAGGGCTACGCCGTCGACACTCAGTTTGTCAACGACACGATCGAGTCGTTCCTCGGCAGCCACGAGAAACTCCTGGCCTCGCGGATTTTTCCGAACCCGGCCGATCCGCCGGACCCGCGTCCCCAGGGGCGCGGTCTGAACATGGGTCTGCCCATGCTGGTCGTGGCGGCGCAAACACGGCTGTCAATCACCGACGGGCAGCGGCAAAGCCTGAGGTCGGTGATGGACGAAATTATCACGAAGCAGCAGGCCGACGGCTCGTGGGAATTCTTCGCCACGCTGCGGCGACCGCCCATCAACGAAAGCCAGCTGACCGACGTGGCCTGGATCATCATGGCGATGAGCGATCCGTCGAGCCCCGACGTGCCGGCCGAGCAACGGCAGGCGCTCGAGCGCGCGCAAGCCTGGTTCGACGCCACCCCGTCGACCGAGCTGCACCAGGAAAAGGTACTCAAGCTGCTGATCGGCCTGCGGCGTGGCCAGTCGCGCGCCCAGCTGCAAGCGGCGATCGACCAGTTGCTCGCTCTGCAGCGCCCCGATGGCGGCTGGAGCCAGAGCGTGCCCGACTGGCCGAGCGACTCGTTCGCCACGGGCCAGACGCTGTACGTGCTGTCGTTGCTCGGCTACACGGCGGAGCAAGCGGAAATCCACCGCGGCATCGATTTTCTGGTCGCCACGCAACTACCCGACGGCAGTTGGCCGATGCGTTCGCGGTCGACCCCCGACGGCTCTCCCGGCAGCTCCAAGCTGCTCACCCCCATCAACTGCGCTGCCGCCAGTTGGGCCACGCTCGGCCTGGTACGTCTGGCGCCAAGCGGCAAATAGCTGCGCCGCGAAGGTCTTGCAGTCGCCCGGTCAGCTGAGCAGCCCCCCGAACTTCTCTTGGGCCAGAATGCGCTCGCGGCATATCCAGGCGAGCGTGGGGAATGTCTCGACGCCGGGCGCGATGCATCCGACCGACCGCCTGCTAGAGCGTGCGCGTAGCAGGTGTCTTACGGGCCAGCCACCCGGCCTTGTGGTTCTCTCGCCGCGGCTCCTCTCATGCTGGATGCGCCGTGCGGGGCGGATTAACATGGCTCCAGCAGTCGTGAACTAAACTTCCGCCGAGCAAGCGGCGCTTTGAACGTTGTACTGCGAGCCATCGCACCAAAGGCGTCCACCAGGAGACGAATCATGCCGATCCACAAGTGCCTGTTGCGCGGCTGCCTGCTGCTCGTGCTGGTGTGGGCAGCAGGCGCCGCCGGCGCGGCCGAACTCAAAACGCGCAACGTCGTCCTGATCACCACCGACGGACTGCGCTGGCAAGAGGTGTTTAGCGGCGCCGAAAAAGCTTTAATCAACAAGCAGCACGGCGGCGTCGCCGATCCCAAAGCTATCGAAGAGCAGTTCTGGCGCGAAACGCCCGAAGCACGCCGCGAAGCACTGCTGCCGTTCTTCTGGAACAAGATCGCCCGCGAGGGGCAAATCTTTGGCAATCTTTCCAAGGGCAGCTCGTCTCAGATCACCAACAAAATGAAGTTCTCGTACCCGGGCTACAACGAAATCCTTACCGGTTTCGCCGACCCGCTGATCGACAGCAACGCCAAGAAGCCGAACCAGAACATTACCGTGCTCGAATGGCTGCACCGCAAGCCGGCTTTTGGCGGCAAGGTGGCGGCCTACAGCGCTTGGGACGTCATCCC
>CAZPED010000267.1:0-5832 GCA_964585335.1 uncultured Planctomycetaceae bacterium
CCGCAATACCACGCCCGAGAGCTTGTCGTCCTTGGCGGCCGCATCGAGCCGCTCGAGCAACTCGCGCAGATGGGACTTGGGCGCGCCGAACAAGCTTTCGCCGGCCGTGCCCTCGGGCAGGCCTTCTTTCACCGCGATGCTGGCCAGCACGATTTTCTTGACAGCCTTTTCGGCAGCTTTCTCCGCCGGTTTTTCGTCGGCAGCGCGCGCCGCCGAATGGGAACAGAACCCGATCGCCAGGCCAAGCAGCACGGAGAAGCAAGGGGTGACTCGCATGAAGTTCGACCTCAGGGGCTCGCGGTTGGTTGGAAGAGGACGTTGGTTCGAGGCAGGCGCCGTGGAGAGCGGAACCGCCAGCGGCATTGTCCGACCGCGGGCCAGATCGCGTCAAGCTAGCATCGCCGCGGCGGCGTCAGCCGTGCGCGGAAACAAAAAGCTCAACCCTGGCCCATTTTCGGTCGACGGTGTACAAATGCTATTGCTTATGTACACGTGTATATTATAGTAATTCTAGCGTGTTTGATCTCGTTACTTCAGGAACCCCGACCATCATGTCGCAATTCGACCAACTGACCGAGCGTCAGAAGGACGTGTACGAGTTCATCCGCGGAAAGATTCGCAACCGCGGCTACGGCCCAACCGTCCGCGAAATTGGCGACAATTTCGAGATCAGCTCGCCCAATGGCGTGATGTGCCACCTGAAGGCGCTTGAGAAAAAGGGGCTGATTACACGCGAGCCTAACATGTCGCGGGCCATTCAACTGGCGGCCGAGCCGATCGAAGAAAAGGGCCTGCCGCTGGCCGGCCGGATCGCCGCCGGTGTGCTGCACGAAGCCATCGAGCAGAACGAACGGGTCGACTTCGAGGCCATGTTCAACAACAAGAACCTGTTCGTGCTGGAAGTCTCGGGCGACTCGATGATCGAGGCCCAGATTGCCGATGGCGACTACGTAGTGGTGCGCAAGCAACGCACGGCCCGCGACGGCCAGATCGTGGTGGCCCAAACCGAAGAGGGCGAAGCCACGCTCAAGCGGTTCTATTTGGAGAAGAACCGCATCCGCCTGGAACCAGCCAACAGCTCGATGAAGCCCATCTACGTCCGCAACGCCAAAATTTTAGGCGTCGTCGTGGGCGTCGTGCGGCAAGTGGAATAAACCGTAGGTCAGGTCAATGACCTGACGCGCAGCTCCGTAGGTCAGGCCGTTGGCCTGACGACGAAGCGGCAAGCACCGTGTCAGGCCGACGGCCTGACCTACGAATCTGACCTACTTAATCAGCGTGCCGTCGCCTACGCCGATTTTTCCAGCGCTCCGCTGGCGGATTGGTTCAGCTTGTTGTACAGCGTCTTGAGGCTGATGCCCAACTCCTCGGCCGCCTTGGGCTTGTTGCCGTTCAAGCGTTCCAGCGTCTGGTAGATAACCTGCATCTCGATCTCGCGCAGCGTTTGCCCCGGCGCGGTCAGGCCGGTGGGTTTGTGGGCGCTGGGGCCCGAAGTTGTCGCAGCCAGCGCCGGCACGATTGCCCGGCCGCGTCGCGCTTCGAGCTTATGCGGCAGATGGTCCAAACCAATCGGCCCTTCGTCGCACAGAATCGTGGCATGCTCCACCACGTTGGCCAATTCGCGCACGTTGCCCGGCCAACTATGTTCGCACAAGGCCTTGAGCGCCTCGGGCGTGAACAAATCATCGCACGGCTTCACGCCTTTACGGTGGCGAGCCAGCAGATGCGCCGCCAGCAGCGGCACGTCGTCGATCCGCTCGCGCAGCGCGGGCAGGTGAATCTCGAAGGTATTGATGCGGAACATCAGATCCTCGCGGAAATCACCTTCCTCGACCATCTGCTCCAGGTGGCGGTGCGTAGCGCAGATCACCCGCACGTCCACCGTGAACGATTCGTTCTCGCCCACGCGGCGAATCTCGCCGCTTTCCAGAAAGCGCAGCAGCTTGGCCTGCATGGCCTTGGGCAGCTCGCCAATCTCATCGAGAAACAACGTGCCGCCGTTGGCTACTTCGAACAGCCCCACGCGGTGCTCGTCGGCGCCGGTGAAGCTGCCGCGGCGATGGCCAAACAGCTCGCTCTCGATCAAGCTCTCGGGCAGCGCGCCGCAGTTGATCGCCACGAACGGCATCTCGGCCCGCAAGCTCTGATCGTGCAATGCCCGGGCCACCAGCTCCTTGCCGGTGCCGGTCTCGCCCAGAATCAAGGCGGTGGAATTCGTCGGCGCCACGCGGGCAATGAGCTTGCGGACGCGGTCCATGACGGCGCTGTTGCCGATCAGCTCGCTCTTGCCTTCCAGGCGTTCGAGCTGCCGTTTGATGGCCAGGTACTTGTTGGTCAGCTCACGTTTTTCGGCCACGCGGCGCAACAGCGCTTGCAGCTCGATCAGCTTGCAAGGCTTGGTCAGGTAGTCGAATGCCCCGTGACGCAGCGCGGCCACGGCCGTTTCCAGCGACGACTTGCCTGTGAGCACGACGGCGTCGGTCTGGGGCGAAAGCTCCTTGGCCTTGGCAATCACTTCGATGCCGTTCATGCCGGGCATGTCGAGATCGACCAGGATGCAGTCGTACGAGTTGCGCTTGAGCGCGGCCACGGCCGTGATGCCGTCGGGGCAAACGGTCACTTCGTGCCCCATGCGGGGCAGTTCCAGGCTCATCAGCTCTTGCAGCGACTTTTCGTCGTCGGCAAACAGCAGCTTGAGGCGATTATGCGGCTTGGTAGCGATGGTCTCTCTCCTTCTGTTGCTCGGCCAGGGGGAGCCAGACGTGAAATTGCGCCCCGCGGCCCGGTCCGTCGCTGTGGACGTCGATGTGTCCGCCATGATCGGCGACGATGCGATAGGTGATCGAAAGCCCCAGGCCCGTGCCTTGCCCGTCGCGGCGCCGGGTGAAGAACGGCTCGAACAGGTGCTTGAGCACTTCTTCGGTCATGCCGCAGCCATTGTCGGTGAACACCAGCGCGACCTGCGATCCCTGCCGCCGCAGTTCGATGCGCAACAACCCTCCGGCCGAAAGGCTGTCGAGCGCGTTGGTGACCATGTTCAGCACTACTTGCTTGAGCTCTTGCGAATTGACCGAGGCAATCGGCGAATCGCCCGGCACCAGCTCGATGTGCTTGTCCTGGTAGCGTCCCAGGTGGCTGACCATGTCGATGACTGACTGCACCAGTTCGCGCATATCGGTGCTTTGCCGCGTGACGTCGCCGATGCGCGAAAAGTCGAGCAGCCGCTCGGTGATGCCTTTGCAGCGGAACGCCTCGTCCTGAATCATCCGCAGATAGTTGCGAATGACGGCACCGTCGGCCGAGGGGGCCGGCAGCGCATCGAGCAGTTCCTGCACCCGGCCCTCGAGCGATTCGGCACAGAGCGCGATCGAGGCCAGCGGATTGTTGATTTCGTGGGCCACACCGGCGGCCAGAAAGCCGACGCTGGCCAGTTGCTCGCTCCGCACGACCTGCTTGGTGCGCTCGCGCACCTGACGGTCAAGATCGTCGCGAATCGCCTCGAAGCGCGCTGTCATGTTGTTCATCGAGTCGGCCAGCTCCGACATCTCGTCCTGCGTGTCGAGCTTGATGCGGTAGCGGAACTCTCCGGCCGCCACGCGGCGCGAGCCTTGGACCAGAATTCGCAGCGGGCGGAAGATCCAGGTATAGAACAGACGCACGAACACGCACATCATCACCGCGCCGCTGACCGTGGTGATCCAGGTCAGGATGATTAGCCCGCGATACTGATGGCGAACGTCCCCTTTGTAGCCGTGAATGCGGCGGTGCAGGAACTCGGGGAGCTCGCGCACCAGGTCTTGCAGACCGTCGAGCGCCTGCTCGACGGCTCCCAACTGCGATTGGCTTGTGGCCCAAAGGCCGCTGGCCGTAACCGCGTCGACACGCTTGAGCGCGGTTTCGATCTTCGCAACCGTGGCCCATTCGTCCCGGCTGTCGTTGATCACCGAGTCTTGCAGCTGGTTGTTGTTCAAGTACATCCGGTAATCGCGTAGCGTGCGGCGCACCTGATCCAGCTCCGCCGCAAAGCGAGTCTGCCTGGCGCGGGCGCTCGACTCGTCGACGCTTGCCGTGCCGCTGCTGGCCAGAATGGCACCGCGGGCCTCGGCGACGGTCAATCGCAACTGCACCACGTGGGCGCTCAGGGCCGCGGTGACTGGCAATTCGTCGGCGCGATCGCTCAAGCCGCGCACCAGGCCGCGGTACGAGTAGACGCCGTAGAAGCCGCTCCACGAAAGCGTGGCGACGATCACCAGCAGCAAGCCGATGCCGACAAGCAGCTTATTGCGAATGGGCCATCTCGAACGCAACGGCGACCTCCGTGTCGCAATGGTTCGGCACTGTAGCGCGATTGCCGCCCGACGGGGACGGGCTGGCTTAGGGGTCGCAAAGTCTAACATCAGGCTGCCTGCCACGGCAAGACAAAGCCGCGCGGGGGGATCCCTCCCGGCTCATTCGATATTGACGCAACCTGCCCTGGGCGATAGCGTCCGCGCCGAAATGCACTTTGCGCCTCGCGCGACAGCAAAGTGCGGGCCGCCGGTACAACCTCGTAACAGCAAGTTCCGCTGTGCCTATATGCAACCCCAACCAACCCATTTGCGGCTCGCCTCGCTACCCCCCGACGACGAGGCCGATGCGTCGCCTCCGCCCGGTGCACCGAGCAGGTGGCAATGGCTGTGGCCCACGCGGCGGCGCACCGTGCTGGTGCTGGCGCTGCTGATGGCCGGCTGGGGCTGGGTCGACGTGCGGCAGCGGGGCGCCGTCGATCCCAACGTCCCAATCCACAAGACCGACTTCACGGTATACACCGAAGCCGGCGCCGCGTTCTTCGACGGCCGCGATCCTTATTCGGTGACCAATCCGCGCGGCTGGGGCTATTTGTATCCGCCGCTATTCGCCATGCTGGTCGCGCCCTTGCACCACTTGGAACCGCCAATGCAGGTGCTCGCCTGGTTCGCCATCAGCACGCTGCTAGCGTGGGGTTGCTACCGCGAGGCCGTGCGTTCGGCGCGGTTATTGTTTCCCCAGGGAGATCCCAGCGGCATTTTTGGCCCCCTGCCCCCTTGGATCGGCTACCTGGCCGTGGCCGCCGTCGTGCTCCCCGCGCTCAACTGCCTGCAACGCGGACAGGTCAGCGTGCTGAAGATCTATCTGCTGATGGTCGGATTCCGCTGTTGGCTCCAGTATCGCGGCGCTTGGGGACGCCTGTTGGCCGGCAACCTGCTGGCAATGCCGATCGTGCTCAAGATCATTCCCGCGCTCCCCGTGGGCGTCTGGATCGGCCAGCAACTTGTCGCCAGTTGGCGTCGAGCGCCCGGCGGTCCCTCGCTACGGGCCAGTGGCGCGGGCGTGGGGGGCACGCTGTGCGGCCTGGCGATTGGATTTCTCTTCGTTCCCGCCCTGCTGGTCGGCTGGAACAACAACTGGCAACATCTGCACCGGTGGTACACCTGGGTCGAGCAGGCCAGCCAGCGCAAGATCAACGACCGCTTCGAAGGCGACATGACCAGCGTTCGCAATCAGAGCCTGGTCAACGCGGCCAGACACTTGGGCAATTGGGCCCACTTCGCCTTCGCTGGCGGGCCCGACGATGAAGGGCCCGAGCAATATCGCAAGGGCGGGCGCGGTCTTTTCATGGAATCGCCCAATGCCGACCTGGCACTACTGATCGCCCGCATCGTGGCAGCACTGTTGCTGGCCGCGGCAGCTTGCCGTTCGGCCTCTGCCGGTGACGAACTGGCGCAGGCCGCGAGGTTTGGCATCGCTTGCGTGGCCACGCTGATACTTTCGCCCGTGGCGCGGGTGCCATCGTCATGAGAAGTCGGGTTTTTG
>CAZPED010000268.1:0-5830 GCA_964585335.1 uncultured Planctomycetaceae bacterium
GCGGCGCCGCTAGCGAGCCCGCCGTTACCGCGCTGACCGTGAACTCCGGACCCACGGGCACGGCGGTGAGCAGTTGCCGCTCTTCGAGCGCTTCGAGCGTGAGGCGGTTGCCAAGTGGACGACGGCTGGTCGCCCGCGAGGCGCGCAGGGCGAGACGGCGCCCTTGGAGGGCGTTGCTGAAAGTGAACATGCGAGGCTTCCTAATTGGTAGGACAACAATGAAAGAAATCGATCTACGGCGCGGGTCCTCACGTTGCCCTCGTGAGGCGGATAAGAAAATAATCCCGCTATGTGCTGTCCGACCCAGGTCCCACAGGAGAGAGGAGACCCGATCGCCAAATGGAGGGTAACAGCTTTCGCCGGACGAGTCCAGGGAAATGTCCGCGCAGCGGAAGGATTGCCGCGGCCGGCAAAACAATGGCGTGCAGTTACAGCGCGGCTTGGCACTCGATCGCGGTCAATCAAACCGGATGCAGATTGGTCGGCGATCGACTTTGCCTGACGCCGCGCTGTGGCGATTGTCGAAGCCGCTTAGGACGGCCGGGGAAACCTCCCGCCGGCGGCCCCAAACTGATCCAGTGACCGAGGATACCCTTGCCGACTAGTAAACACTGGAGTAGCATCGCTTTAGGTCCAGCGGTTTGCCGGGCTCTTCTCGATCCTTGAACTCTTTGCGTGGCGGCACGATGGAAGCTTCTGGACGGGGCTCGCTCAGCGAATTGCCCGAATCCGAACTTGAATATCTCTCAGTGGAACCCTGGGCCGTGATGGGGTTGCTGCTGGGGGTATTGTCGCCCGTGGCGCTGCTGGGCGGAGTGTGGTGGCTGGTGCCGCTGACGGGAATCGTTGTCAGCCTGATCGCGCTTGGCCGCATGCACAGCGAAGCCGGCCGGTCGGGGCGCATCGTGGCGCTGGCCGGCCTGTGCCTGGCATTGGCGTTTGGCATCGCGCCGGGGGCCAAATGGATCTCGGCGCAGTGGCTGCTCAAATATCAGGCCCGCCCGTTGGCCGATCAGTTCATGGAGTACCTGCGGCAAGATCACCCTGAGAAGGCGCTGATGTTGCGCGTGGTGCCCGACTTTCGCCTGCCGCTCGACGACGACGAAGGGCTGTGGGTGGCCGCCCGCAACGACCGCGACAACAGGGCGGAAATGCAGCGCTTCGTCCAGGACCCGGTCATTCGCACGCTGCTAGCGCTGGGCGAACGATCGCAGGTTCGTTTTTATCGGGCATCGAACGTGGTTACCGAAGGGCCGCGCGCGCTGGTCGAGTATCAATACACCGTCACGTTCGACGACGAAGACGGCAAGAAGAAAACGTTTCTGGTTGGCCTGCTGCTCGAGCGCTGGCCCGACGTTAAGAACGATTCGATCACGCCCTGGCGCGTCAAAGACTATTCGTCGGCCAGCGCTTCCGCGGTTGCCAAGTGAAGCTACGGTCGCTTCAACGTCGCACGGCTAGACGCCATGCTGCCAGACCGCGACGCCGGCAGGCTGGCGGCAGTTGGCGCGCGCTGAGCGTCTGAGGGCTGGGAAGCTTTCCGGACCGCCTGCTCGCGATACATTCTTGCCACGCGTTCTTTGCCGGCGGCTTGGGCCGCCTGCGCCTTGGCCAGCAGTTGTCGTGCCTGCGACCGGTCGTCGTGCAGTCTCGCTGCGCGCTGGCGACGAATCTCGGCCACGCCAGGCAGCGCCGCATCGGCGGGTGCCCGATCGGTGAACCTGGCACGCGCCGCGCCGCTGGCCGAGCCGCGTGCTGGCGAAGGGGTCTTGAGCAACGCCTCGTCCATGGCGTTCAGGTCGTGCACTTTGGCGGTGACGCTGGCTCGCGACGACTGCCGATCGCTGCCGAGCGAGCGCTGGGGCGGCAAACCGCCAAACTGGTTGACGCCGCTGCGTGCCGCAGCGTTGCCCCCCAGCGCGGCCGTGCCACCATCGGGCACCAGGACGGTCGTATCCGTGCCAAAGCTATTGAAGCTGGGCAGCTGCAGAACTTGAGCCGCGGCGGTCGTGGCGCTGGCGAAAGTGGCGGCGACAAGCGCGACAGCGGCTGCTCGAACAACCAGAATTGCGATGTTGCCTCGCATGGCAGGGACTCGCGAAAGCCCACAGTTCGTTTCCCCAACGCGGCTTGACGGCACAGCCGCATTGTAGCGCGCCGGGCCGGTTTCAGGCCAGCAATTCCTTGACCACTTTGCCGTGGACGTCGGTCAGGCGGAAATCGCGGCCGGCGTAGCGGAAGGTGAACCGCTCGTGATCGAAGCCGAGCAGGTGCATGATCGTGGCGTGCAGGTCGTGGACGTGAACGCGGTTTTCCACGGCCTTGAAGCCGAACTCGTCGGTGGCTCCGTGCACGGTTCCGCCGCGAACGCCGCCGCCGGCCATCCACATGGTAAAGCCGTGATGATTGTGGTCGCGACCGTTGATCTTGCCGGCATTGGCCCCCTTCGTGGGCAGCTCGACCGTGGGGGTGCGGCCAAACTCGCCTCCCCAGATCACCAGGGTCTCGTCGAGCAGCCCCCGCGCTTTGAGATCCTTGAGCAGCGCGCCGATTGCCTGGTCGCACTGGCCGGCCAGCTTGCGATGGTTTACTTCGATGTCGTCGTGGTTGTCCCAGGGCTGTCCCTGGCCGTGCCAGACTTGCACGAATCGCACGCCGCGTTCAATAAGCCGCCGGGCGATCAGGATCTGCCGAGCCTGCGTACCGGGGCCATACATGTCGAGGATGTACTGCGGCTCGCGGCTGACGTCAAACGCGTCGGCCGCTTCCATCTGCATGCGATAGGCCAGCTCGAACGACTCGATGCGGGCATCAAGCCGGGCATCGGCTGCCCGCTCGTCGCGGTGCAGGTCGTTCAGCTGCGAGAGTAAATCGAGCTGGCGGCGCTGCGCGTCGCGGCTGACGAACTTGTTGTTGATGTGCTCGATGAGCTGTTCGACGCTGGTGTGCTTGGTGTCGATGTACGTGCCCTGGTGCACGCCGGGCAGGAAACCGGCTTGCCAGTTTTGCGATTCCTGAATCGGATATCCGCCCGGGCACATCGCGATGAACCCCGGCAGGTTCTGGTTCTCGGTGCCCAGGCCATAGGTGAGCCACGAGCCCATGCTGGGGCGGATCAGCCGCGCTTCGCCGCAGTTCATCAAGAGCAGCGACGGCTCGTGGTTGGGCGAATCGCCGTGCATCGAACGGATCACGGCGATATCGTCGATACTTTCGGCCACGCGCGAAAACAGCTCGCTGACTTCAATGCCGCTTTGGCCGTACTTCTGAAACTTATAGGGCGAAGCAAAGGCGGCCCCTGTCTTGCGCTCGGTCGGCAAGTTGATCGGCAGCTCCTGGCCGTGGCGGCGCGTCAGCTCGGGCTTGGGGTCGAACGTGTCGACGTGCGACGGCCCACCGTTCATGAACAAGTGAATGACGTGCTTGGCCTTGGTGGGAAAATGCGCGGGGCGCGGCGCCAGCGGATTCAAATCGCCCGAGGCGCCGGCGGCGGCCAGGCTGGCTTGACCCAGCAGCGGCGCGAGCGCCAGGGCGCCAAAGCCCATGCCCGTGCGGCGCAACAGTTCGCGCCGCGACAGGTTGATCGATGCTGGCAAGTTGGCCTGTGGATCCATGGCGAACCTCTTCGCGGGCGTCAGTCGACAAACACAAACTCATTCGACAGCAACACAACTTGCACGTAACGCTCCCAGGCCGACATGGTTTCGCCACCGGTCGGCGCCGTCTCCGGCTGACCGGCCTCGTGCTCGAGGAAGGCCATGCCCAAGTCGAGCTCGCCCGGGCTGGCGGTTCGGGCCAAGGCCAGGCGATACAGCCGCTCGATGCGAGCTTGCGGACTGGTCTCCTGCTGAAATTCGCCGCGGCCGGCCAGCTGCCGGGCCTGATCGCGCACAAACGGGCTGTTCATCATGTACAGCGCCTGCTGGGGTACGGTCGTCGTGAAACGTAACGGGCTGTGCGTGTCGGGACTGGCAAAGTCGAACGTGCGAAACAGATTCGGCAGATTCTGGCGATCGATCAAGCCGTACAACGTGCGGCGCGGAGTCCAGGGGGCTTTGGTCAACTCCACGGCCGGTCCGCCGACCGTGCGGTCGAGCTGGCCGGCGGCGGCCAACAGCCCGTCGCGCAGCGATTCGAAGTCGAGCCGCTTGCGATTCATCCGCCAGAGCAGCCGGTTCTCGGGATCGACCTGCCGGGCGTCGGCCCGATCGGCGCTGGCCTGCTGATACGTGGCCGAATTGAGGATCAGCCGGTGCAGATCCTTGAGCGACCAATGGTGCTCGATCAGATAGGCCGAGAGGTAGTCGAGCAGCTCGGGATGGCTGGGCGGCTCGCTGCGCAGACCAAAGTCGCTGGGAGTCTTGACCAGCGGATTTTCGAAGTAGTGCAGCCAGATGCGGTTGACGATCACGCGGGCCGTCAGCGGGTTGTCGGGCGAGGCGATGGCGCGGGCCAGCTCGAGCCGGCCGCTGCCCGAGCCAAACGGTTGACGGTTCTCGCCGGTCAACAATCCCAGAAATTGGCGCGGCACGGCGTCGCCTGGGTTGCCCGAGTTGCCGCGAATGAACACGCGCGGCACGACGGGCTGCGGCGCGTCGGCCAGGGTCATCAGGTCGGCCGGCTCGGCCGGTTCGACCGAGCTGGCCAATACGCCGTAGAGCGAATAGTAGTCCTTGGTCGGAATGGGGTCGTACTTGTGATCGTGACACCGCGCGCAGGTGACGGTCAGGGCCATCGTGCCGCGGATCATCACGTCCATGCGGTCGTCGATGATGTCGTGCGGGTTGTTGAGAAACCGCCGTCCGACGGTCAGAAAGCCCATGGCCGCCAGCTTCGATTTATCGCTGTCGGGCAATCGGTCGGCGGCAATCTGCTGGATCAGAAACTGGTCGTACGGCAGATCTTCGTTGAAAGATTTGACGACCCAGTCGCGGTAGCGGAAGGCATTGGGGTATTTGCGGTCCTCGGTGAACACGTAACCCTTAGTGTCGGCGTAGCGAGCCACGTCGAGCCAGTGCCGCGCCCAGCGCTCGCCAAAGTGCGCGCTGGCCAGCAGCCGCTCGGCGGCTTGTTCAAAGGCAGCATCGGAGGAATCGGCTGCGAGAGTATCAACCTGGTCGGCGCTGGGTGGCAAACCGGTCAGGTCGAAACTGACCCGGCGGGCCAGCGTGCGAGATTCGGCCCGCGGCGAGGGGGCCAGTCCAGCCGCTTCCAGTTTGGCCAACACGAACACGTCGAGCGGCGTGCGCGCCCAGTTGGCTTGCTTGACCTCGGGGAGCGGCGGCTTGCGAATGGGCTGGAAAGCCCAATGCGATTTCCAGTCGGCCGCTGCTGCTTTGGCACCGGTGGCGCTGGCCGCCTCGGCCGGCCAAGGCGCGCCTTGCTTGATCCAGTTCGAAATGATGGCAACCGTCTCGGCCGGCAGCATGCCGTCAGGCGGCATTTGCAGCTCGTCGCCATGCTGGAGCGCTTTGACCAGCAGGCTTTGCTCGGGGTGCTCGGGAACGATGGCCGGACCGCTGTCGCCCCCTTTGAGCAGCAGGCTGCGGGTCGTGAGCTGCAATCCCCCCTTGGCCTTCTCGCCATGGCACGACAGGCAGTGCTGGGCAAACACCGGCCGCACTTGCCGTTCGAACTGCTCGATGCTCTCGGGAGAGAACTGGGGAGCGGCATCGTCGGCCAGCAACAGCCCCGGCAGCGCGGCACCGGCGGCAACAGCAACGGCAAGCGTGCGGAGAATATCCTGCAATTTCGGCATGCGGGCGTGCTTCGGTAGGCTTGGCGGGCAGTTGGGCGCTCAAGCGGCACGCAAGGACATGCGGCCGCCATC
>CAZPED010000269.1:0-5820 GCA_964585335.1 uncultured Planctomycetaceae bacterium
AGCCCTGCTGTTACCGGCCGTACAGGCCGCCCGCGAAGCGGCCCGCCGCACCCAGTGCATCCACAATCTCAAGCAAATCGCCATCGCGGTGCACAGCTACGAAAGCAGCAACCGCGTCTATCCGCCGACGTTTTGCCTGCGCACCGGTGTCACCAGCGGCGGCTGGTCAGCGCTGGCTCGCGCCCTGCCGTACATGGAAGAGCTGAGCCTCTACGATCAAATCGACTTCGATAAGCCGTACAACACGACGCTGCTGCCCAACGGCTCGAAGCTGGGCCTTTCGCGGATCGCTCCGTTCATGTGCCCGTCGGAAGTCAACGACGTGGTCAAAATCAGCGCCAGCACCGGGGCGCTCGACAATTACCCGGCCAACTATGCCTTTAACATGGGCCCCTGGCGCGTCTACAACTCGGTCGACAACCAGCCGGGCGCTGGCGTTTTCCATCCCAACGCTCATTTTCGACCCAACCACATTACCGACGGCCTGAGCAAGACGCTGATGCTCTCCGAGGTGAAGACTTACACCTCGGTATTTCGCTCGAGCGCCGCTGCGGCCATGCTGACCACTCCTCCCGACCTGACGTCGCTGTGCGCCCTGGCCGATCCGCAGACCTCGGGGCTAGGACCCAACGTGCAAGACAACTCGGGTCATACCGAGTGGGTCGACGGCAAGTGCGTGCACACCGTATTCACCACCGCCTACACTCCCAATACCCAGGTCACGTGCAGCTATAACGGACTGCCCTACGACGTTGACCTGATGAGCGGCCGCGAGGGCAACCTGGTGACGGCGCCCATCAACGCCGCGCTCACGGCCCGCAGCTACCACGTTGGCGGCGTCAATGCCGCGATGATGGATGGCTCGGTGCGCATGATTTCCAACGACGTGCAGTTGGACGTCTGGCGGGCTCTTTCGACGCGGGCCGGCAGTGAAGTGGCCAGCCTGACGGAATAGTCTCGGCAGTTTTTTCCCCGGGAAATGACGACCACGCTGCTCGTGCGGGCCGCGCGGGGCGACAGGTCGGGGGCTCGTCGAGTACACTTCACTGCACTCGCCGCGCAGCACCGGGCTGCCTTCGGCCACGCTTCCCTTCACCACAAGCCGCGCTACAGCAGCTCAGCGCCCAGCCAGTACCGGGGCAGCGAGCGCCGGCGCGGAGCAGTCCATGCGGCCCCCAGTTTCTTTCGACCCCGAGCGGGCCCTGGCTTTCTTGACCAGCCGCATCGACTACGAACGCACTTCGACGGTGCCCTACAGCCAGCGCGACTTTCGCCTCGACCGCATGCGGCAATTGCTCGAGCGGCTAGGAGATCCGCAGCGACGCTTGCGGATCGTGCACGTGGCCGGCACCAAGGGCAAGGGGTCGACCGCCGCGATGGTCGCCAGCATGCTCCAGGCGGCCGGGCTCCGCACGGGCCTTTACAGTTCGCCCCACCTCGACCGCGTCGAAGAGCGGCTCCGCATCGACGGCGTCGAGTGCCCGCCCGAGGAGCTGGCCGATCTGGTCAGGCGCATCGAGCCGGTCGTGGCCGAGATGGACGCACTGCCGGTGGCCGATCCGCGCGAGTCGAACCGGCCGACGTACTTTGAAATCGTCACGGCGCTGGCGCTGTTGCGCTTCGCCGAGCGGGCGGCCGATGCCGCCGTGCTCGAAGTGGGGCTGGGGGGGCGCCTCGATTCGACCAACGTTTGCCAGCCGCTGGTCTCGGTCGTCACGAGCATCAGTTTCGATCACACCCAGCAGCTGGGGCGCACCCTGGCGGCCATTGCCGGCGAGAAGGCCGGAATCATCAAGCCGCACACCCCCGTCGTCAGCGGCGTGTTGCTGGATGAGCCGCGCCAGGTCATCGCTCAGTTTGCCCGCCGGCTGCACGCGCCGCTGTGGCAATTGGGCGTCGACTTTGGCTTCGATTATCGCCCGCCGCGCGGGCTCGACGATTCGGCCACCTGCGGGCAGCTCGACTATTGGTGCCGGCCGCCGCTCGACCCGGGGCGCCTCGACCAGGTCGAACTCAAGCTCATCGGTCGGCATCAGGCGGCCAACGCCGCCGTGGCCCTGGCAACCATCGGGCAGCTCCGCCAACTCGGTTGGAATGTGCCCGACGCGGCCATTCGCCAGGGCTTGGCCAGTGTGCGGTGGCCGGCCCGCATCGAGGTGTTGTCGCGACATCCGACGGTGGTGCTCGACGCGGCCCACAACGTGGCTTCGATCGAAGCGCTGGTCGAGACGCTTGACGAGAGCTTTGCCGCGCGACGGCGAATCCTGGTGTTGGCCACCACGCGCGACAAGGATTTGCACGGCATGCTGGCGGCAGCCCTGCCCAAGTTCGATGAAGTGGTGTTCACGCGCTACTGGAACAATCCACGCGGCGTGCCACCCGAGGAACTGGCGTCGCTGGCGGCGACGATCGGCTGCAAGCCGAGGCACATTTGCGCCGATCCGTCCTCGGCCTGGCGCAAGGCCCTGGAACGGGCCGAGCGCGACGACTTGATCTGCGTGACGGGTTCGTTCTTCATTGCCGCCGAAATGCGCGCGGCAATTCGAGGCGCCGCGGCGGCGCGCGGCGACGATCGGCCAGCCTAATCGTGCCAACCGAAACGCCGCGTCGGCTGGCGACGCGAGCTGCCATGGTGGTGTCCGCTGTCGAGCGGCGGGGCCAGCTCGCCGCGCGGATTCGACAGCGACCGTTCGGCCCGTTGTTCGTTGCGCAACTTTTCGACCAGGGAGACGATATACGGATCGGCCCAGGGAACCAGGTCGCGAAAGGCGCCCTGGGGCTGCGGTTCATGGGGGTCGGTCATGGCAGGCACCTCAACGACAGAGCAGTGAATGGTCGTGGACACGGGGGACATCCTGTTTGGGGGATGATGAAATCCGTATTGCGCCAATTCGCCGTACCGTAAAGATGTGGCAGTTGCTGCGGGTTGGGCGACGCTTGCGAATCCCCATTTAGCAATTCGCGGGCCAATGCCGTTTGTATTGCCGGCGCAAAGAGGCCGCACGGGCATGGGAGTGCTTGCCAGCCAAAGGCTTACGACAGAATGTCGACCGGCGGCGGCCCGCCGCGGTGGTGGCACGATAGCAGCACCCCGGCGGCAACAATTGCAAACCGGCAACATCTGGCCGATTGCAGCAGCGGCCAACAGGGAGGGCTAGGCCGACTTTGAGTGCCAGCCGCTCCACGGGGCTTACGCTCCGGCCCGCGGCGTCAGCTTATTCCGCAAAACTTGCACGGCCCGCTCCACCTGCGGATCGATGGCGGCGCGCGAGAGATCCTGGGGCGGGTCGCCGGAGCTGGGGGTTTTGCCGCGCGCGGCAGCGTCGAGGCTGCGCAGCTGCTCGGCGATCTTAAGCTGTTGCTGCTCATCGAGCGGCACGTCGCAGTCCTTGTCGGGCGAGACGCCCCATTCATCGGCATCGGAGCTGGAGCTGGTGCGGTGGATGTTCTTGCCGCTGGGGCGCCAGTAGCTGGCGATCGTCAGTTTCAGCAGGCTGCGGCCGCCTTCCAGCGGAATGACGTTCTGCACCGTGCCCTTGCCCCAAGTCCGCTGGCCGACCACGGTGGCCCGGCCATGGTCTTGTAAACAGGCGGCCACGATCTCGCTGGCGCTGGCGCTCTTGTCGTTGACCAGCACCACCAGCGGCAGTTTCTGATAAGGGCCGTGCCCGGTCGCTTCGTAGCGCGTCCGCTCGCGGGCATCGCGTCCTCGGGTGGTCACAATCACCGCGCCGGCCGGTACGAACAGGTCGCAAATCTGCTCGGCGGCGTCGAGCAGCCCGCCAGGATTATTGCGCATGTCGATAATCACGCCCCGGCAGCCTTCCTGGGTCAGCTTTTGCAACGCGGCTTCGAATTCGGCCACCGTCGATTTGCCGAACGCGGCTATCCGCATGTAGCCGATCCGGTCGGGCCCATCGAGCATGAAGTTCCAGCTGCCATCGGCACCGCGGCGGTCGCCCAGCACCGAGTCGGCTTGAATGCGCGCCCTGGTCAAGCGGAAATCGAGCGGCTGGTCGTGCCCGTCGCGCACGACCGACACCGCCACCTCGGCGCCTGGGCGGCCGCGCATCAACCGCACGACGTCTTTCAGTTCCAGGCTTTGGGTGCTCTTGCCGTCGATCGCCACGATGCGGTCGCCGGCCAGCAGCCCGGCCTTGAAGGCGGGCGTTCCGGCCAGGGCGGTCATGATCGTGAGTTGCTTCTTCGGTCCTTCCAGGCTGACCTCGACGCCGATGCCGCCATACTCCTGGTCGAGGGTTTCCTCGAACTCCGTGGTTTCGCGGCGCGGTACGAAACTGGAGTAGTCGTCGAGACGACGGACCATGCCGTCGAGCGCGCCTTCGAACAGCTGCTGATCGTCGACCGGCTCGACGTAGTGCCGATTGATGGTTTCCAGCACCTCGGCAAACCAGCGGCCATACGGATTGCGGTCGGCGCGCTGATAACAGACCAGCGAAATGATCGCCGTAGCGACAATCAACCACAACGTACGACGCGGCATGGAGAACCACTTTCGGTGCTACGAGGTGCACAAGCGAGGCGTTCGGACCCCTCGTTGTATCCTATCCTCTGCCGCTGGCCCGGGCAAAATGCCGGGTGATAGCTGGTCTAGTACTCGTGGGCGCCGCCGCGTTCGCCCAGGCCCGTGGCCTTCTTTTGTGCGACTTGCCGCACCCGTTTGGCCGCCACCTCGTCCTTGAGCTTCTCGAGCGCGGCATCGAGCGACATGGCTCCCAGGTCGCCGTCGATGCGGTCGCGCACCGACACCGTGCCTTGCTCGGCGTCGCGTGGGCCGACCACCAGCATGTAAGGAATCAGCTCCAGCTGCGCGTCGCGAATCTTCGAACCGAGCTTCTCGGCGCGGAAGTCGCCCGCGACTCGCAGCCCGGCGGCGCGCAGCCGCTGTTCGACCTCGCGGCCATAGGCTTCCGACTTCTCGCTGACCGTGAGCACGCGCACCTGTTCGGGCGCCAGCCACAACGGAAACGCGCCGGCAAAGTGCTCGATGAGCACGCCGACAAATCGCTCGAGCGAGCCGAGCGGCGCGCGGTGAATCATCACCGGCTGATGCGGCTGGTTGTCGGCGCCGGTGTACTCGAGCGCAAAGCGCTCCTTGCTCGGCAGGTTGTAGTCGAGCTGCACGGTGCCCAGCTGCCATTCGCGGCCCAGGCAGTCGGACACCACGAAGTCGGCCTTGGGGCCGTAGAAGGCCGCTTCGCCGCGCTCGATATCGAGGTGCGGCAAGTTCATTTCGCGGCACACCGCCTCGAGCGCCGCCTCGGCCCGCCGCCAGGTTTCGTCACTGCCCACGTACTTGTCGCTGTTGGGATCGCGGAAGCCCAGCCGCACCCGATAGTCGTCCATGCCCAGGGCCGCCAGCACCGACTGGGTCATCTCGATGCAGCCGCGGAACTCCTCGGCCACTTGTTCTTCGGTGCAGAACAGATGCGCGTCGTCCTGGGTGAAGCCCCGCACGCGGGTCATGCCGCCCAGCTCGCCCGATTGCTCGTAGCGATACACGGTGCCGAACTCGGCCAGCCGCACGGGCAAATCGCGATAGCTGCGCGGCTTCGACTTGTAGATCATCACGTGGTGCGGGCAGTTCATCGGCTTGAGCAGGTAGCGCTCATCTTCCGACATGACGATCGGCTTGAACTGGCTGTCGGCGTAGTAGGGAAAGTGGCCCGAGATTTGGTAGAGCTCGATGCGGCCGATGTTCGGCGTGTAAACGGCCTGGTAGCCGCGCTTGGTCAGCTCCTCGCGAACGAAGTTTTCGAGGATACCGCGCACGGCCGCTCCCTTGGGCAGCCAGAGCAC
>CAZPED010000270.1:0-5810 GCA_964585335.1 uncultured Planctomycetaceae bacterium
TCGTCGACAGCCTGATCAGCGTCGAGGCCTGGCGCGACCGCTGGCAGGCGCTGGGACGCTCGCGACTGGGAACTTTCTGGGAGTGGTACCGCCGGCACTGGTTCAGTTGGCGCGGAGGCCTGGTGGCGGCATTGTTCTCGCTGGCGGCCGTGGCGGCCTATCACGGCGCGCGTTGGGGCGTACGGACCTTGCGGCGATTGGGCTGGGTAGGCGCGGGGGGCGCGGACGAACAGACGCCGGCCCTGGAGATGTACCGCCGGTTGGAGAGCGCGCTCATGCGTCACGGGCTCAGCCGGCAGCCCCAGCAGACAGCCTACGAATTTGCCGTGATCGCGGGGGGCGAGCTGGCCGAGCAGATCGAGTATCGCCGCGTGGCCCACCTGCCGCGACGCATCGTCGAGGTCTTTCACCGCGTGCGCTTTGGCGGTCGGACCCTGGACAACTCGGAAGCCGAAGCGGTAGAACATGCGCTTTGCGAACTGGAGTTAGCTCTGAGCCCTGCTCGTCGATAGGCCCGGCGGATCGTGCCGCCGGGCGCTGCTGGCCAGGCGCGGTCGACCTGACGAGCGCGCTTTCTGTCGGCACGGGCGGCGTGTGCCGCCGCGCTGGTTCGCTTCGTCCGCTTGCAGGAAGTTGCTGGCAATGAAGATTGGCTTGATCGGCTATCAAGGTTCGGGCAAGAGCACGCTGTTCGAGTGGTTGACGGGGGTGAAACCCGACCCGGCCCTGGCTCACGCTTCGCAAAGCGCCATGGCGCCGGTGCCCGAGCCGCGCGTCGACGCGCTGTGCACGATCTATCATCCCAAAAAGATTACGCTGGCCTCGCTGGAACTGGTCGATACGGCCGGACTGAGCCGCACGCACGAGGGCAACGCGGCCCGGCTGGCCCAGATTCGCGAAGCCGGCTGCCTGGTGCTCGTCGTGGGGGCGTTCGATCGCGCGGCCAGTCCGCTAGCCGACGTCGATAGCTTTGCCGAGGACTTCTTGCTGGCCGACCTGGAAATCGTTTCTGGACGGGTCGAGCGGCTTCGCGAAAGCACCAAGAAGCCGCGGCCGAATCGCGACGCGGAGCTGGCCGAACTGGCCGCCCTCGAGCCGTTGCTGGCGGCCCTCGAGTCGGGCACGCCGCTTGCCGAAGCCGGCATGAACGACGAGCAGCTCAAGGTCACGCGCTCGTTCCGCCTGTTGACCGAAAAGCCCCAGATCGTGGTGTTCAACGTGGCCGACGACGAAGAAGACCCGCAGCGGCTGGTCAACGAGCTGGCCGCGCGCACGCCGCCGGTTCCGGCCATTGCCGTACCGGCCGGACTGGAGCTGGAGCTGGAGCGGATGAGTCCCGAGGATCGCGAGGCATTTCGCGCCGAGATGGGCATCGCCGGAACCGACCGCGGCCAGTTCCTGCGGCAACTGCTCGAGGCCTCGGCCCAGATGCTGTACTTCACCGCCGGTGAGAAGGAAGTTCGCACCTGGATGCTGCGCAAGGGCGGCACCGCGCTCGAGGCGGCGGCGAACATTCACACCGACCTGGCCCGGGGGTTCATCCGCGCCGAGGTGATGAACTGCGAGGACCTGGTGCGGTTGGGGAGCGAGCGCGAGATCAAGGCGGCCGGCCTGGTGCGCCAGGAGCCGAAGGACTACGTGATTCGCGACGGCGACATTCTTAACATTCGCTTCAGCGTTTAGCCGGAGACCCGCACCTTGAGTGACGCTTCGCTGCCGCCGATCGAGCCGCCTCCGCCGCTGACGTACCAGCCGATCATGACCGTGCAGCAGCATATCCTCCGCGAGCAGCGGCGGTTTGCCGATGCCTCGGGCGAATTCTCCTGGCTGCTCTCGGGCATCACGCTGGCCACGAAGCTGGTCGAGGCCAAGGTGCGCCGCGCGGGGCTGTCACAGATTCTCGGCGCGGCCGACAACATCAACGTGCAGGGCGAGGTGCAGCAGAAGCTCGACGTGTATGCCAACGAAATGATGCTGCACGCGCTGAGCGTGCGCGAAACCGTGGCCATGATGGCCTCGGAGGAAAACGAGCGGCCATTGCTGGCCCATGGCGGTTCGCCCAAGGCCAAGTACATCGTGGTGTTCGACCCGCTCGACGGTTCGTCGAACATCGACGTGGGCGGCACCGTGGGCACGACGTTCTCGATTCTGCGGCGCACGAGCCAGAACCTCTCGCACGCGGTCTCGGCCGACGAAGTTTTGCAGTCGGGCGACCGGCAAGTGGCGGCCGGCTACGTGATGTACGGGTCGTCGACGATGCTGGTCTACAGTGCCGGCTACGGGGTACACGGCTTTACGCTCGACCCGGCCGTGGGGGCGTTCGTGCTCTCGCACCCCAACATTCGCATTCCGGACCAGGGCAAGTACTATTCGATGAACGAAGCCCACCTCGATTTCTGCCCCGAGGTTTATCAGCGCTTCGTTGCCCAGATGCGCCGCGGCGAGCTGGGGCATCGCTACGCTTCGCGCTACGTGGGGGCCATGGTGGCCGACATCCATCGCACACTGCTCAAGGGGGGCGTGTTTCTCTATCCGCCTAGCGACGACTACCCGCAAGGCAAGCTGCGGCTGCTCTACGAGGCCAACCCGATCGCTTTTTTGATCGAGCAGGCCGGCGGCATCGCCACCGACGGCCGGCAGCGGATGCTCGAAGTGCAGCCGACGAGCATCCACCAGCGGACGCCGCTGATTGCCGGCGGCCCCAAGGAGCTACAAGCCTTCGAGGCGTTGCTGGCCGGCCGCTAGGGCAATATTTCGCGCGCCGTATCCTGATATGGATAGCCGCAGCCGGTGACGCGCGGACGGTTGTGATGCGAGCTCGACGCGCAAGGCTGCACTGGCAGAGCCAGTGGCACACGGCCAGGCAGCACAGGCAAAGCCAGTGGCACACGGCCGGGGCAGCACTGGCAATGCCAGGCAAAGCCAGTGGCACACGGCTGGACCGGTAAACAGCGGTTACGGCACGCGTTCTGGGGCGGGCAATGGCAGGTCTGGCGGCACGCGCGATCGTTAGCTCTGGGAAACTGACTGTGCGTGTGGCACTGGCTTTGCCAGTGTTGATTGCGGGTGTGGCACTGGCTTTGCCAGTGCTGGCTGCCGAGTTTGTGCGGTCCTGGCAAGTCGAGTAAGACAATGGAATGCATCGCAAGACAATTCGACACTATCATGAGCCGGGACACTTGCACGAGCTGACGTTTTCGTGCTACCAGCGACGGCCCTTGTTGAATGCCGAACGGCTACCGCTGCTGGCTCGCAGCATTGACTCTGCTTGTGCTGAATTGAGTCTCGATCTGGTCGCATTCGTGTTCATGCCCGAGCACGTTCACTTGTTGGTTAGCCTGAGGAATCCAGCACTCTCGATTGGGCTGTTCCTGGCCAGAATTAAGCAGCCGTTCTCAAAGCAGGTCCATCAGGCGCTTAAGATCGAAGATGAAACGCTTTTGAAGACGCTCTACGTGCGAGAGCGGCCCGGCTAAATGTGCTTCAGATTTTGGCAAGAGGGGCCAGGCTTCGACCGCAATCTTTTCTCGATTAAGGCGATTCTCGCTTCTCTACGATATATACATGCCAACCCGGTGAAACGAGGCCTCTGTCTGCGAGAAGTGGACTGGAAGTGGTCATCGGCAAGGTATTACCTCGACGTCCCTCCGCGGCAACAACTGTCGGAATTGCCATTCATTTACGGGCTGCCAGAAGGAGCTCTGCTCTAGGCGACACGTGAGCGATGTGCGAGGCTGCACTGGCAGAGCCAGTGGCACACGGCCAGGCAGCACAGGCAAAGCCAGTGGCACACGGCTGGCCGGTCAGCAGCGCTAGCGGCACGCGTTCTGGGGCGGGCAATGGCAAGGCCAGGTGCGTACACGATCGTTAGCGCTGGGAAACTGAGCGCGGGCAAAGGGGGGAATTGCTTGCTGGAGACCATTGCGCTGCGGTATCTTTGACTGGGTAGTGCGGCCGGGGACGGTTCGATTTGCCACGTGGTCGGAGATCGTCGAGCCATGAAAAAGCGCAACGCCACGATTGGATTGGTCGTGCTGCTCCTGCTGCTGGCGGCCCTGGGTTGGGCGTTTTCGCCGGCTGGGCCCGACCCGCAAATGGCCAAGGTCGAGGCTCTACGCGAGCAGGCGATGAAAGCTGCGCCCGAGCAGCGTCAGGCGGCGTTCGAGGCTTTGGGCCGCGAGTTCGAGAAGCTGACGCCCGAGCAACGCGACCTGCTGGTGCACTGGGTGCCCGATGCGGAGGTTCTCGCCGATCACAGTTGGGGTCTGGTGGACACCACAGTCTTGGAGTTGAGGAGCAAGCAGGGGCGCCTCGTCTTGAAAGCTGGTGGGCCGGCCGACCACCACATCGAACGCGAGCTTCGAGCCCATCGGGAGTGGCTGGGGCCGTGGGTTGCGACCGGACACGCGCCGAGCTTGATGTACGGCGACTCCTCGGCAAAGCTGCTGGTCACCATGTACCTGCCCGGCCGGCTCGTGGAAGGAACACCTGCCCAGGACGACCCGGACGCCTACAGGCAGGCTGGCGAGCTACTCGCCAGGTATCACGGCCAGGTGTCAGAACATGATCCTGAGTGGCATGACAAGTTCCGCGAGCGAGTCGAGCGCCACCTCGGTCGACCACACCGGATCGATCCATCATCGCGAAGTTGGCCTGCGATGAGGTCGCGACTTGGCCCGGGGGAGGGTCCATGGTCGTGCCGACTCACGGCGACTGGCAGCCTCGAAACTGGCTTATCGACGATGGAGTCGTGCGGGTGATCGACTTCGGGCGAGCCGATCTACGTCCGCCGACTGAAGATTTCGTCCGCCTCGCACGACAGGACTTCGCCCGAGAGCACAATCTTGAAGCAGCGTTCCTCGACGGCTACGGTCGCGATCCTCGTGAGCCCGAGCAATGGCGCAGAGACCGCCTGGGCGAAGCCGTAGGTACGGCTGTTTGGGCGTACGGCGTTGGCGATGAGGTGTTCGAGCGCTTCGGGCACCAACTCCTTCGGTCGTTGTACTCGAACGCCGACTGAGCGAAGAGTCGAACGCGGGCTTTCGTCACAGAGTCAGGGCCTGCAGCCCCAATCCCTCGGTAAACGGTTGGCCGCGTTGCGCCGCGACGTGGAACGCTGCCCGATGTGACGAGCAGCGAAGTGTGGGACGAAGAGACCGCCGCCAAGTACGACGAGGATGCCGCTGAGCACTTCTCACCGGACGTTCTGGATCCAACGGTCGACGTCCTCGAGCGGCTTGCCGAACACGGCCCGGCACTGGAGTTCGCCATCGGCACTGGACGAGTTGGTATCCCGCTGGCGGCCCGCGGCGTCCCCGTGACGGGCGTCGAGCTGTCGGAACCGATGGTGGCCCAACTCCGCCACCCCCAGATCGGCGAGAAGATCAGCGGTACGAAGAGGGCTGAAAGGAGAAGGCCCAGCAGTCCGGCGCCACGGATGTCAATCGGACCAACCGGGCCCGCGGGCGCGGAAGCGCCCGTCGGCGGAGGCGCGGTAGTCGGCGCCGGTGGAGGCGTGGCGACAGCCGCCGCCCTGTCCCGGCGCTCCGCGCCCAGCAGGTCCCACCCGGCGATGAGCGTGAGGGCTACGACCGGGACCTTGATGAGGAAGATCCAGGGCCAGCTCACATGGGTCACGATCAGGCCTCCGAGGGCGGGGCCCATGGTCTGGCCGATCGTCGAGCCCATCATGTTGAGACCGAGCGCCCGGCCGCGTTCCTCGGGAGGGAACACAGCCGCAACGATGGCGGCAGCCGTGGTGACCACCAGCGCGCCCCCGATCCCCTGCAGTACCCGCGCCAGTATCAAGA
>CAZPED010000271.1:0-5808 GCA_964585335.1 uncultured Planctomycetaceae bacterium
GCGCGTCTGCCGCACCAGGGCCAGGGTGTACTTGATGACGTGGTCGGTGACCGGTACCTGCCGCACCGTGCGCTGCAGGTCCAGGATCTCTTCACCGGTCAGCACCGGCTGCACGTGGTCGGTCTGCACGCTCGTCGTGCGACGCGCCACCTCAAACTCCTCGTTGAAGTTCGGGTAGTCGACATACACCTTGAACATGAAGCGGTCCTGCTGCGCTTCGGGCAGCGGGTACGTGCCTTCCTGTTCGATGGGGTTTTGCGTGGCCAGCACGAAGAACGGATCGGAAAGCTTATGACGCACGCGGCCCACGGTCACTTGCCGCTCTTGCATGGCTTCAAGCAGCGCGGCCTGCGTCTTGGGGGGCGTGCGGTTCACTTCGTCGGCCAGAATGACGTTCGAAAACAGCGGACCCTCGAGGAAGCGGAACTCGCGGCTGCCCGTCGAGCGATTCTCTTCGATGATTTCCGTGCCCGTGATGTCGGCCGGCATCAGGTCGGGCGTGAACTGAATGCGGCTGAACGTCAGGTTGAGCGCGCGGGCCAGCGTGCTGATCATCAGCGTCTTGGCCAGGCCGGGCACGCCTTCGAGCAGGCAGTGGCCGCGGCTGAACAGCGAGATCAGCAACTCCTCGATCACCTGGTCCTGGCCGACGATCACCTGGCCGAGCTGGGCGAGGATGCGCTCGCGGGCATCGCCCAGTTTGCGAATGGCCGCGGCGTCGGGAGTGTTTGCTGTGTGGTCAGTCATGGGCGTGTGAATTCCTGATTGTCGAGGCCAACAAGCCGCGGCGGGCAGGTAGCAGGCCGATCGCTGGCTCAGCGCTGGTAGATCGGCAGGGCGGCGTTTTCGAGTTGCAAGATCGTGAGGTTAATGGCAGTGGTGTAAATCGGTCCGATGTATCCCTGGGTCCAGACGACGAACTTGCCGTTCTCCGTGGCCTCGGAGGCCAGCCGTGCAAAGACCTTTTCGCGATAGCTCTCCCACGACTTACCCCCCTCGCGATACAGGACCTGGGCATAGTAGTAGTGAGCGTAGTGCCAGTGGCCGAACCCCTGGTTCGAAATGTCGCCCAAATTGCGGCGGCAGTAGTCTTGCAGCTTGGGAACGTACTGGCTGTCGTACTCGCCGGCGTTGAACAGGCAGGCCACGGCGGCTGCCGAGATTGCCGGTCGCCCGCCGCCCCCCTTGGAACTGTATTGTACGCCGCCGTCGGGAAGCGTGCATTTGCGGATGTATTCCACCGCCTTGTCGATGATTTCCTTGGGCACGGCAATGCCCGCGTTGCGGCAGCCGCGCAGCCCTTGCACCTGGGTAATGGTCGTCGAGCCTTCGTCAAAATCGTTGCCGTCCTTGGCGCTGACATATCCCCACCCGCCAGCCGCGGTTTGGGCCTGCCCGGTAAAGACCACGGCGCGGGTCAGCACGTCGATCAATTCCTTGCGGCGGCTTTCGTCCTCTTCTTCGCCCAGCACCTGCGAGAGGAACAGCATCGAGTAGCCGTGTCCGTAGGTGTAGCGGTCGTCGCGCCCGGGGTCGCCGATCAGGCCGTTCGGCCGGCTGCGCGAAATCAGGTAGTCGACCGCCATGCGGATGTTCTTGGAGTACTTGCCCTGCGTGGTCGTCGATCCCTCGCTAAGCAGCGCCACTCCGGCCAGCGCCGTCATGGCCGTGGGATAGCGGCCATCGTTGGCGCTCCAGTGGCCCAGCCGCGACTGCGTGCTGGCAATCCAGCTCAAACCGCGGTCGACGAGCTTGTCGATCTTGGGGTCGCGGGTTGCGGCCGACGCCTGGGTCGCGGCCAGGGCGCAAACGCCCAAGACCGCCAGCAGCGCTGCCAACGCGCGCAGGCGCAAGGGCGTCGCCAAGTGACCGGCGCGATTACTGTTTGAAGGGGTCGTCATCATCATTGTCGATCAACTCTTCGGCTTCGTCGGCACGCCGCGGTGTGCCCAACGATTCGGTCGCGGCTGGGTCGAGCACGAGTCCGGGCGTGTTTTGAGGCGCCGCCGTCGCGGCCGGCTCGGCCGGCGGCTGGTCGCTAAAGGTCAGTGTTACTACCCGCGTGGGCAGCGTAATTGTCATCGTGTGCGAGAGCGAGTCGCCGCTGACTTCCATGTTGCCAATCGTCGAGCCGGGCAGCTGATCGTTCTGATAGACCACCTGGCCGGTCCGCTTGTCGAGGCAGAGCAGCGCGATCTTGGGATCGCGAGCCGTTGCCGGATTGAGCTTGTGTACCGTGCGGGCCAGTACCAACGCCGGCAGGTCGCTCGGCTGGTTGAGCAGCAAACCGTATTGAGAGATCGATACCGGCGACGGCCACAGCTTCTTGCCGGTCGCGCGGTCGAACGAATACAACCGGCCCGAAATCGGCGGGCAACTGGGCGACACCGGCAACGGCTGGATCGACACGTTCGGCTCATTGCGGCTGGGCGAGTTCGTGGCCAGCAAATAACCGTCGGGCGAGCGCAGCAGGTAAATGCCCAGCAGCTGCGGCTCGGGATCGAGCTGCTCTTTGACCAGCGTTTTGCCGTCCGCAAGCGCGATCAGCGTGAACTCGCCGTTGGGCTGCAGCACGCCGACGGCCTCTTGCGAGACGAGGGCCGCTTTCGATCCGGCGGCGAAACTCAGCGACCAGAGCGTTTTTTCTTCCCAGGCGTCGCGCAGCTGCAGCAGGTTCTTGTCTTCCCACGACAGCACCTTGCGGCCCAGCGTGGCCATGCGGCGTTCGAAGGGGGGCAGCCGCCGCGTGCCCAGCTGTTCGCCCGTGGCGGCCCGGAGCACCAGCGTTTCGCCGTCGGTCGGGGGCGCGACGAACAGCAGCTGATCGTCGCCAAACAGGTCGTTGCCCAAGCCGACGTTCTTGCGCATCCACAGCGTTTTGCCCGACAGTGGCTCCACGCAGTACAAATCGTGCAGACGCTGGAAGTACACGCCATCGTCGTTCACCGGGCCAATGCTGCCCAAGCGGCGGCCAAAGGCATCTTCGGGCACCTGGCGCACGCCGACCCAGGGCAGGTTGACCGGTCGGGCCAGCACGCCCTGATTGGTCGGATAGCCGCCGATCTGGTCGTTGGTGTCGTGAACCCAGAGCACGCGATTGATCGCCGGGTCGCCCGAGCGGAGCGTGTCGATGGCGACGACTTGGGTGCCCAGCGAGAGCACGGCCAGGCCGCCGTTGACGCTCACGTAGCTCAGCGCGGGGGCGTTGTAGGCGTTGCGGTTGAGCATCGACAGCCGTCGGCCGCCTTGTTCCGAGAGCGGAATTTTGAATCGCCGCTCGCCGTAGCCGTCTTGCGCGATCAAGTTCTGCTGCACGTCGTACGAGATATTGACGCTGTTAAACAGCGGGCCGCGCGGACCGATAATGTCGAGCTCCACGGGCCGCTGCACGCGCGAGGCGGTAATGGCCGTGCGCTGCGGCGTGCGGTCGTCGCGCTTGGTCACGTACTTCGTGGGCCAGGGGCCGCGGCCCAGCAACGTGCGCACCGGGTCATCGGCAGCGAGCGCCGCGACCAGTTGCGCGCCGGTCTTGCCGTCCTGGCATGGTACGTCGGCAAAGCGGCCGGCCAGTTCCTTGTAATAGATAGCGGCCAACTCAGGACGTCGGGCTTGCGCCAGGAGCTGGCCCATGATGGCTGTGGCGGCGCCGGCCTCGGTGGCTTGTGCCGAGCGCTCCCAGGGGCGCAACAGCAGGTTGCACTCCAGCGTCTCGTCGCTCAGCCGGCTCACGAGCGCAAGCCTGGCCTGGGCGGCGGCCGGCTCGTCGCCGAAGGCATTGAGGAACGCGCGGAGCGATTCGACCGATGGGCCGGTCATCGCGGCGGCCAACCGCTGGGCGATCGCGGCATCCATCGTTGCCCGCTGCTCGCTCGTGGCCGTGCGGCGCAGCTCGGTCAACTGCGAACGAATCCAGCGGTCGCGACGCACGGTCAAACGCGGATCGAGCGCGTCGAGCGTCCAGGGGGGCTCGAAATCGAGCAACTGCAAATAGGCCGTGAAAGCGCCCGGCGCGTCGCCGGCGGCTTGCAGCCCCACGGCCTTGAGCCGCAGGAACTCGACCTTGTGACGCGGCTGCTCGACCAGCGTTTCGAGCTCGGCCAGGCTGCCCACGTGCGATTTGAAGTCCTCGCGCAGCGCGGCCAGCAGGCTTTCGACCAGGGCGTCGCGCGTCGCTTCGTCAGCCTTCAGCGTGAACGAGCGGCGGAACAGGTCGACCGCTTCATTGAGCTGCCCCTCGTCGAGCTTCACCTCGCCCAGCTCGGCCAGGGCGCGCGGATCGTCGGGCTGCCGCGCTAGCGCGTCGGCGATTTGCGATTTCAGCGCGTCGAGCTGATAGAAGGCTTCGACCGCGTCGGGCGCTTGCGAGAGAATCGAGCCCCGGTAGGCCACCAGGTTGCCTGGCACCGTGCCGGTGCGCGATCGCGAACGGTCGACGATCTTGCCGGTGCCGAGGTCGATCTTCAGCACCTCGGCCGAGGTAACCGGCAGGTAGTAGTCGTTGCCACTGAAAAAGCCGCGGCCGCTGGGCAGACTGTGGGGCGGCAACACCAGCTTCGCCGGCCAAGCCGGCTTGCCGTCGCTCATGTTCACGGCCGTGATCGAATCGCGACCCACGAGGATGGCCTTGCCCTGGTGAACGCAGGCCACGTAGACGACGTCGCCACGGCTGAGTTTCCACAGCTCCTTGCCGTCGACCAGGCTCAGGCAGAACAAGTGATCGGTTTCGATCGGCGTGATCAGCACCCGGCCGTCGGCAATCGTCACGCTGGCGTCGGTCCAACGTTCGGCCCCCCGCCGCTCGGTGCCCGGATAAACCGCCAGCCGGCCGTTAACGAAGCGGTCGCCGGCGTATTGCTGCACGCGCGGATACTGGTAGCCCCACAGCAAGCTGCGGGTTGTCAGGTCGATGCCCACCACGGCGCCGGCCGAGGTCGGGCAGACCAGCACGCCGTCGGCAAAGCTGGGGGTGGCGCCGGCGTTGCGGCGAAAACTGTCGCTCTGGGCCGCGGCTTCGACCACGGCCAGTTGCTGCGACCAATCGAGGGCGCCGGTCTGCGGATCGATGGACAATAAGCGAATTTCCTGGCCGCGGAACTCGGCCAGCGCATAGAGCCGGCCGAGCAGCGGCAGCGGCGGCCCCAGAAAGAACGCGCCGGCCAGCTTGGGCTCGTCCTCGCCCGTCAGTCCGCCGACTTGCCACTTGAGCTTGCCTTGGGTGCGCAGTTCGCGGGCCGCCAGGCAATTGGCGCCGCGCGAGGCTACGGCCATCCGCCGTTGACCATTGGGCAGCACGGTCGTGGGGCCCAGCGTGTTGACGCCGGCCAGCCCCAGGTCCTCGATAAAGTACACCTGCGCGCCGTCGCTGCTCAGCGTGCCATAAATCGTGTCTTCCCAGATCCGTTGGTCGAGGCCGGCCAGCAATTGCTGCGAACCGGCGGCCGGTTGTTGCGACGTGCTGCGCAACAACTGCTCGAACGAATCGTCCGTGGCCGGATACTTCCAGACCAGTTTGCCGTTCTGAAAGTCGACCGCTTGCAGGGCAAAGGCCGTGCGCATCACGACTACGTCGCCCAGGGCCAAGGGATGCATGGCCGGCAGCGCGACGATCTCCTGGCTGAGGTAGTCGGCCCGCGACTTGGCGACGAATTTTTCCACGGCCCGGTCGTCGGTCGTCCGCTGCCGCCAACGGACGCTCAGCAGCGGGCGTCCGCCGCGGCTGGCCGCGTTGCGGCTCTCGTCGCCGCGGTACAAGGCCCACTGGTCGACTTGCACCGGGCCCAGCGGCTGCAGTTGTCCGAAGGTCGACTC
>CAZPED010000272.1:0-5807 GCA_964585335.1 uncultured Planctomycetaceae bacterium
ATGCCTCGATTCCCGCCGAGCAACGGCGGCGCTTGGGAATCGACGACGGGCTGGTGCGGTTGTCGGTCGGCGTCGAGGATTGCGACGTCCTGATTGCCGATCTGGCCCAGGCATTGCGATAAAGGCACGGTCCAGGTAACAAGTCACGCTTCGCGGCAAAGCGCAGGCGTTTTTTCAAACCCGTTCTGGCAGCCGCGCCTTTGCAACGAAATGAGGCATGCCTGGCCGTGCCATTCTCTCGGAGCGAGCTCGTCGCGCTGCGCCAACGCTGGCAGTCATTGGCCAAGTAGAGCGTGCCGCCAGAACGTGCGGCAGTGAAGCAGCGCGCGGCGTGATCCGCAGTGCGCTGGCGCGATCGCGCGCGGCGCTTAGTTCCAGACCGAGAAATAGCGCTGCATGTGCCGTGGCGGAGCCAGGTCGGCCAGTGCTTGTTGGTAAGCCCGTCGATACAGCTCGGCTTGCCAGGGCGCTTGAATCATCACCGGCACGAGCACCATGCCGGCTTGCTGCGATTGCCCGAAGGCCGTTGCAGTCGCGGTCACTGCCGGAGCCGGGCTCCAGGAGGCGAAACGGTGGGTATAGCGGGCGATGCGGTTGTGGTTCATGGCTAGCAAGACGCTCGTGTCGATGGCGCTTTTGACTGGTTAAATCATCACTAACTTTATCACACTAGTCACTATCGTCAAGTGGTGCCACGGCAATCCGGCTTTTTTGGCGTGATTTCTGGGGCGGTGGACCGCCAAGATCCGCAGAATTCCTCGACTTGACGAGCGACCGACGCCGAAATAGAATCTATACATCAGCATGTTGATGCTGAAAGTAATAATTAATCTCCTGCGTCGCTGACCGGAAAACCGGAGGCACGCGGACTGCCTTTTCAGGAGGCGCCGCATGAACCGGTCTTTCTCTCTCGCAAGTGCTATGAGTCCTCGCAGCTATCAGCTGTCGACTTCGGCGAACCTGCAATGGATCGCCAGCACTCGTTCGAGCTTGCATTCCTGGCGAGGCATCACGGGGCATCGGTCGCGCTGTTGTCGGTAACGACCCGTCCGTCGCCGGCCACGCGTCGACGTGGCATCGCCGCAGGACGTGCATTGAGCGCGTGCCCTTTGTCCAGTGATTGATTTCCAGGAGAGGTTTCCCATGGTTCAGCCGTTCAATACCGACGCATTTTCCAATAGCTCCCGCCTGTCCAGCGACGATCAGGCCTTGGGCCGCCGGGTGCGGTCCTACCTGTTTTCCGCGCTTGCCGAGGCCGAAGCGGCCATTGCCGTCGAAGTTCAACAAGGACGCGTCGTGCTGTGGGGACGCGCATCTTCCCCGTCGGTCAAAGTGCTGGCCGAGCTCCGCGCGCGTCGCGTCGCTGGGGTTCGCCAGGTTGTCAACCAGCTGCGCGTCAGTCAGCGCGCCAGTGGTCGTCGCAATCAAGCCAGAGTGCGACGCCCCGTCGATGCTCATTACCAGTCAGCGCGCACTTCTGGGGAGCGCGCTGGCGCCGTCTCTCGTCAATCGCCACAGGAAGTTGAGGTGTAAGTCATGGCTACGACCACATCCGCCACGCGAATTCATGCCGACGTCACGCGTTGCATTGGCAATACGCCACTGGTGCGATTGCGGCAGCTCAGTCGGGGCAGCACGACCACGCTCGTGGCCAAACTGGAAAGCTTCAATCCCTTGTGGAGCGTGAAAGATCGTATCGGCCGGGCCATGATTGATGCCGGTGAGCGCGACGGCCTGATCCAGCGCGACCAGGTAATCATCGAGCCCACCAGCGGCAACACGGGGATCGCGCTGGCCTACGTGTGCGCGACCCGCGGTTACCACCTCAAGGTGACCATGCCGGAAACCATGAGCCTGGAACGCCGGCGGCTGTTGCGGGCCTTGGGCGCCGAGTTGATTCTGACTCCGGCCGCCGAGGGCATGCCCGGCGCGGTGCGGCGCGCCCAGCAGATCAAGGCCGAAAACCCGCAGTACTTCATGCCGCACCAGTTCGAGAATCCCGCGAACCCGGAAATTCATCGCCGCACGACGGCGCAAGAGATCTGGCGCGACTCGGGTGGACAGATCGACATCTTTATTTCGGGCGTTGGCACGGGCGGCACCATTACCGGCGTCGGCGAAGAGCTCAAGGCCCTGAATCCCGAAGTCCGCGTCGTGGCGGTCGAACCGGCTGCCAGCCCGGTCATTAGTCAAAAACTGGCCGGTCAGGAGCTTAAGCCGGGCAAGCATACGATCCAGGGAATTGGCGCCGGCTTCATTCCCAAGATTCTCAATCTCAAGGTGATTGACGAAGTCGTGCAAGTGGCCGACGAGGACGCCGTGGAAACGGCCCGGGCGCTGGCCAATCGCGAGGGCATTCTTGCCGGCATCAGCTCGGGGGCGGCGGCCTGGGCCGCCTTGCAAGTGGCCAAGCGGCCTGACAACCGCGGGGCCTTCATCGTCGTGATGTTGCCCGACTTGGGCGAACGCTACTTGTCGACCAAGCTGTTTCCCGAGTGATGCGCCAAGGACACCAACGAGCTCTAACCACTGCAAACCACGACGCTTTGAGGATAAACCACGATGAGATTGCAACGAATACTCGCGGGGGCACTGTTGGGACTGGTGGCCTTTGCGGCCGCGGTGTGCCCCGCTGCGGACCGGCCGGCTGATCAGTCCACGAGTCGCTGGTCGACTTTGATTGATCCTGGGCAACTTCAAGCGCGCCTTGGGAAGGAGCCCAAGCTGCTGATCGTGGATGTGCGCAGCGCCGCGGAATATGCCGAGGGTCATATTCCCGGCGCCATCAACCTGCCGGGTTCACAATGGCGCACCGCGGCCACGAAGAACCCGGCGACTGAAGGCGTTGGCCAACGAATTTTCCGCCAGGCCGACGGGAAGCTCGACGTGGCCCGGTACGAAAAGCTGCTGGGCCAGGCGGGCATTACCGCCGACCGCGACATCGTGGTCTACGGCAACCACGCCGGCAAGGCCGACGGCTCAGTGCCCGCCGCCATTCTGGTCAAGCTCGGTCACCGGTCCGTAAAGTTTCTGGACGGCGTGGGCCTGGACCGCTGGAAAGCGGCTGGTTATCCGGTCTCGCGCGAGGCCACGGTGCTGAAGGCCGCCGCCTACCAGGCCAATGCCGACACCAGCCGCCTCTGGTCGTACAAGGACGTGCTCAAGAACTTGGACAACGACGACGTCGTGATTGTCGACTCGCGCACCGCCGCCGAATATGCCGGCAAGGACCTGCGCGGAAACAAACGCGGTGGCCACATTCCCGGGGCCAGGCTGCTCAGCAGTGACGATTTTCTGGACAAGGCCACGGGCAAAACGATCGATCCCGAGACGGCCAAGGCCAAGATCGAGGCGCTGATTCCCAAGCGCAAAACCGTGGTGGTTTACTGCCAGTCGGGCACGCGATGCAGTCACGAAGAGCTGATCCTTAAGGACCTGGGCTACGACAACGTCGTGCTGTACGACGCGAGCTGGCAGGAATGGGGCAATCGCGAGGACACGCCGATTGCCGACGTGCCCGAGCAATCGGGCGAGCGGAAAGTTGATACGAAGGCCGAGAAGGGCAAGTAACCTTTTCTTAAGAGGCGCCGATTGGCGGCGGCAGGCTATGGCACTGATACCGATTCCCGGAGTTGATCCCACCATTCAAGGCAAGTGGGTCGGCTTGTCGCCCCAGCGGCGATTCGTCGCCGACTTGCTGCACTTTGCCAAACGAGTGCCCAGCGTCCCCTCGCAGCGCCGCATGCGGCTGGCCGACGTGGTCGCTGCGCGCAATGGGCACCCGCGCCGCATCAGATGGTGCGCGATCTTCATCAAGGCCTATGCCCTGGTAGCTGCGACGCGTCCGGAACTGCGCCGCAGCTACCTGCCGCTTCCCTGGCCGCACTTGTACGAACACCCGATCAACGTCGCCAGCTTCAGCCTCGAACGGACGTACCAGGGCGAGGAGGGGGTGTTTTTTGCCCAGGTCCCCCGTCCCGAAACGCTGTCGCTCGTGGAGCTGGACCACCTGGTGCGGCGCTACAAGACGGCGCCGGTCGAGACCGTGCCCAGCTTTGCCCGGGCGATGTGGCTTAGCCGGCTGCCGTTGCCGGTGCGGCGGGGCGCGTGGTGGCTGGGGCTGTATTCAGACGGCGCCTGCCGCGCGCACTTTTTCGGCACGTTCGGCATCAGCGTCGTGGCCTCGCTCGGCGCCGCGGGCCTGCACCTGCTGTCGCCGCTGACGACGACGATCAACTACGGCGTTTTCGAAGCCGACGGCTCGCTCGACGTGCGTCTGGCTTACGACCATCGCGTGTTGGATGGCGCGCCGGCCGCGCGGGCGCTGGCGGCGCTCGAAGATGCGCTGCACACAGAGATTCTGGCGGAACTGACCAGCTTGCGCGGCGAAGAGACGGGCGCCGAGGTCGTGGGCACCGGCTCGTTGTTTGCCGCGTAGCGAAACCACCCAGCGCGCCGAACCACGACGGAGGGCCGGGCAATGTCCGTCTGGAGTACGTTTCGCTTCGCGGTTCAAGTGGCTCAGCTCGGCAAGGTGCCGCGGTGGACGCCGGCCAGAGTCGACCGGCGGGCAAAGCGGCGGCTGCGGCGCCTGGTGCGGTTTGCCGTCGCCCGTTCGGCCTTCTATCGAGACAAATACCGCGGGGTCGATCTCAAGCGGTTCGAGTTGGCCGATTTGCCGCCGACGACCAAGGAAGAATTGCGCCAGCACTTCGACCTGGTAGTGACCGATCCGCGGCTGACGCGCGCCGGCGTCGAGCATTTTCTGTCCAACCCCGACCATCGTGGCCAATGGATTCTGGGCCAGTACGCGGCCAGTCACACCTCGGGCAGCCAGGGACCGCCGCTGCTGATCGTACAGGACCGCCGCACCATCGAGTTGCTGTTCGCCACGATGAGCGCGCGGGCCAACGTTTCCGGGCCGCCTGGCATTCTGGAGGGCTGGCGGCGGTTAACTTCGCCGGCGCGGCTGGCGCTGGTCGTTCAGCACCGCGGCTTCTATCCGTCTGCCGCGGCGTTCGAGTTTATGCGCGAAGTGGTGGGGCCGTTCGTTCGCTTGGAATGGTTTGCGGCGACCGATCCCGAACTGGTGGCCCGACTCAATCAGTTTCAGCCCACGGTGCTGGTGGCCTATGCCGGCGTGCTTGACGCCTTGGCGCTCAAACGGCACGATCTGCGGCTGGGGCGGCTGCGGCAAATCGGCAACTCGAGCGAGCAATTGTCGTCGAGCATGCGCGAGCGCATCGAGCGCGCGTTTGGCGTGCCCGTGCTCGATCATTACGGCATTGGCGAGTGCCTGCTACTGTCCGAAGGGTGCCCGACCGACGGCGGCGCGCACGTGAATGCCGACTGGGCGCTGCTCGAGGTCGTCGATGCATCGAACCGGCCGGTGCCGGCCGGGCAGTTGGGCGACAAGGTGCTGGTCACCAATCTGGCCAATCGCGTGCAGCCGATAATTCGCTACGAAGTGGGCGATCGGGTGGCCCTGGCCCCGATGCCTTGTCGCTGCGGCAGCCGTCTGCCGAGGATTGAGCGCATTGAAGGCCGCGCCGCCGACTTGTTTTGGGTCACCGGCGCGCGGGGCCAGGATTACCAGATGTTGCCGGGCGTGCTGTTTCATAGCGCTGCCGACAGTCTGGCCGGCGTTCGCGAATGGCGGGTGACGCAGCTAGGCCGCGACCACGTAGAATTCGAACTGGAACTAATGCCGGGCGTAACGCAAACGGCTGCCGAATACCGCCAGACGCTGCGCCAGGAGCTCGATCGCAACGGACTGCCGCAGGGATTGACGGTCGAGGCGCGAATCG
>CAZPED010000273.1:0-5793 GCA_964585335.1 uncultured Planctomycetaceae bacterium
GGCGGCCCGGGGTCAGATTGCGGCCAATCGGCTGTTTATCGTCGGGCACGGAGCGACGCAGCCCGTGGTGTCGAACGCCACGGCGGCCGGCAAGGCCCGCAACAGCCGGGTGGAACTGGTGGTATACCCGGAAAAAGCGGCTCCGACGCGGTAACTGCCGCCGCGAGGCCGGCTGGGCTATAATCGTGGGCAGCTTGAACCCGCCCAGTCGTCGCGCTGTCCCTTCTGCACAGCCGTGTACCGGCCGCCCGGTTCCCTCCCGCCACCGTTTTTCCTTGCGAGCTGTCAGCGTCCATGATCGCCATTATCGACTACCAAATGGGCAACTTGCGCAGCGTGCAGAAGGGCTTCGAAAAAGTGGGGCACGCGGCCACGGTCACTAGTGATCCCGAAGTGCTGGCCAAGGCCGACAAAGTCGTGCTCCCGGGCGTGGGAGCGTTCGGCGACGCGATGGCCGAACTGCGGCGACGCGAACTCGTTGAGCCAATCCGCCAGCTCGTGGCCTCGGGCAAGCCGTTCTTGGGTATCTGCCTGGGCCTGCAACTCCTGTTCGAAACCGGCTACGAGGGCGGGCGACACGAGGGCCTGGGCATTCTGCCGGGCGAAGTCGTGCGGTTCGAGCTGCCCCACGATTTCAAAGTGCCCCACATGGGCTGGAATCAACTGTCGATTCGCAAACGCGCGCCGCTGCTGGCGGGGTTGGCCGATGGCGTGTATTGCTACTTCGTGCATTCTTATTACGTCGTGCCGCGCGATGCCGACGTGATCGCCACCGAGACCAGCTACGGCCAGCCGTTCTGTTCGATGATCTGGCGCGACAACCTGCTGGCCACTCAGTTTCACCCCGAAAAGAGCCAACACGACGGCTTGCAGATGCTGGCCAACTTTGCGGCGCTATAATTGAATCGAGATGTCCGCCGTCAGGGGACCTGCCCGGCGCGCGTGGCCTGCTGCCGCACGCTTGACATCGCGGGCCGCCAAGGCCTACGATCTCCGTGGTCCCTTCCGCCGCTTCCCTTCCTCAGCCTTCTAGCACCCCGGTTCCCAATCGCATGGCCAAAGCAATGCGCCAAGGCGTGTTTCCCGGCATGGACGCGCAAACCGCGGACGCTCCTGCGCCGCAGGCCGATGCGCCGCGCGCAGCCGCTCCACGCGAGCCGTCCCTTGCGCCAGAAGCACCCGAGGCGCATGAGCCCGAGCCCGCGGCGGCAGCGCCCTGCGCCGAGCCCGAGCCCACTTCGCTGGAAGGCCAAAGCGTCTGGGTGGTGGACGCCAATTCGCTGATCTTTCAGGTGTTCCACGCGCTACCGGAAATGACCAGCCCCAAGGGCGAACCGGTTTCGGCCGTGTTCGGCTTTGCTCGCGACATGGTCAACCTGCTTGAGCAGAAGAAGCCCACGCATTTGTTCGTGGCGTTCGATGGGCCCGAGCAAACGTTTCGCCACGAGCTGTACGAGGCCTATAAGGGCCAGCGCAGCGAGATGCCGATCGACCTGGTGCCGCAGTTTGCCCCCATTCGGCGCATGCTCGAAGCCATGGGCGTGCCAGTGCTCGAATTCGCCTCTTACGAGGCCGACGACCTGCTGGCCACGATCGCCCACCAGGTGAACGAATTGGGCGGCGAGTGTTACGTCGTCACGGCCGATAAGGACGCGCGGCAGCTGATCACCGATCGCGTCAAGGTCTACAACGTTCGCAAGGACCAGATCTACGATGCCGAGGCCCTCAGGGCCGACTGGGGCATTCGGCCCGAGCAGGTCGTCGACTTTCAATCGCTCGTTGGCGACTCGGTCGACAACGTGCCGGGCGTGCCGCTCATTGGGCCCAAGATTGCCAGCGAGTACTTGCAAAAGTACGACACGCTCGACGCGCTGCTCGACAACGTCGACCACTTGCCCAAGGGCAAGCGGCGCGAGAACCTGATGGCCTTTCGCGATCAGGCCCTGCTGAGCCGCCAGCTGGTGCGCCTCGAGCGCCACGTGCCCATCGCGATCGACTGGAACGCCGCGCGGGTGCAAGGGGTCGATCGCGAAGCGCTCGTCGAGCTGTTCACCGAGCTGGGCTTCCACCAGCTGACGCAAAAGTTCGCCGCGCTGCCGGCCCGCGTGGTCGAAGCCCGCTGGGACGTCGACTACCAGACAATTGCCACGCCCGAGCGTTTGCAGTGGCTGGTCGACGAATTGTCGCGGCAGGAAGGCTTTTCGTTCGACACGGAAACGACGAGCATCCATGCCCGGTTCGCCGAAATCGTGGGCTATTCGTTTGCCTGGCGGCCGGGCGAAGCGTACTACGTGCCGGTGCGCGCGCCGGCGGGCGAGCCGCGCCTCGATGCGGCGGAAACGCTGGCGAAACTGCGTCCCGTGCTGGAAAACGCCGAGATCGCGAAGTACGGCCAGAACCTCAAATACGACATGCTCGTGCTGCGCTCAGCCGGCGTCCAGGTGCGCGGCGCGCGCTTCGACAGCATGGTAGCCAGCTACTTGCTCGATGCCGGCGAGCGAAACCATAACCTCGACGAGCTGTCGGACCGCTACCTGCGCCATAAGACGACGAAGATCGCGGAGCTGATCGGCACCGGCAAGCAGCAGAAGCTCATGGACGAGGTGCCCGTCGACCAGATTACGCACTACGCCGCCGAGGACGCCGACGTGGCCTTGCGGTTGCGTCCGCTACTGGCCGAGCGGCTGCGCGAAGCCGAGCTGACCCCGCTGTTCGACGAAGTCGAAATGCCGCTGGTCGAAGTGCTCACCGAGCTGGAGTACAACGGCATTCGCATCGACACCGAGCTGCTTGGCCGCTTGAGCGTGAAGTATGGCGAGCTGCTGGCGCGGGTGGAGAGCGAAATCTATGAGCTGGCCGGACGGCAGTTCAATATCGGCTCGCCCAAGCAGTTACAGCAGATCTTGTTCGACGAGCATAAGCTGCCGGTGCTCAAGCGCACCAAGTCGGGCGGCAGCACCGATGCCGACGTGCTCGAGGAGCTCGCTCGGCTGCACCCCTTGCCGGCCAAGATCATCGAGTATCGCCAATATGCCAAGCTGAAGAGCACGTACGTCGATGCGCTGCCCCAGCTGGTGCATCCGGAGACGAGGCGCGTGCACGCGTCGTTCAACCAGGTCGTGGCGGCCACGGGACGTTTGAGCTCGCACGATCCCAACTTGCAGAACATTCCGGTCCGCAGCGAGACGGGCCGCGAAATCCGCGCGGCGTTTCTACCCGGCGAGCCGGGCTGGAAGCTGCTAGCAGCCGACTACTCGCAAATCGAGCTCCGCGTGCTGGCCCACTTCTCGGCCGACCCGACGCTGTGCGAGGCGTTTGCGCGCGACGAAGACATTCATGCCCGCGTGGCCAGCCAGGTTTATAACGTGCCGCTCGAAGCGGTGACGAGCGACATGCGGCGCGGCGCCAAGGCCGTGAATTTCGGCGTCATCTACGGCCAAAGTCCCTTTGGACTGGCCAAGCAGTTGGACATCGACAAAACGGAAGCAGCACAATTCATTGATGCGTATTTCGACCGCTACCGGGGCGTCGAGGATTTTCTCAACCAGATACTGGAAGAGTGTCCGCGCACGGGTTATGTTAGTACCATCCTCGGGCGCAGGCGCGCGATTAGCGGCATTCGACGCGGCGTGTCTCGCCAACGTAACCTGCCGGAACGCACAGCGATCAACACCGTCATACAAGGCTCGGCGGCGGACCTGATCAAGCTGGCCATGATCAACATCCACCGTCGATTGCGCGATGAGCAATCGCGTGCGCGGATGCTGCTGCAAATTCACGATGAACTGGTGTTTGAAGTGCCGCCGGACGAATTGCCGGCGCTTGCGCAATTGGTTTCGCACGAAATGTCCAGCGTGATGCCGCTGCGCGTGCCGCTTAAGGTAGACTTGAAATCGGGAGACAACTGGGCCGACTGCGAAGCCTGGCAGTGACGTACGCCGTGCCGAACCGCGCTCGGGCGCTGGAACAATCGTCTTTGACAAACGCGGCACGGGCGGGCCGCCGGAAACCTGAAATCATGACCTCCGAGGCACGGCGACTGCCGCTGTTGGGAATCATCGGCGGCGTTGCTAGCGGAAAGACTTTTGTCGCCGAGCAACTGGAACAAAAAGGGGCCGTGGTGATCAACGCCGATCGCCTGGCCCACGAAGTGTTGAAATACGACGAGGTGAAGCGGCAGGCGCGCGAGCGCTGGGGAGCGGGCATTTTTGGCCCGGACGGCGAAATCGACCGGCCGGCCTTGGGCAAGATCGTGTTTGCCCCGGCCCCCGACGGCCCCCGCGAGCTGGCATACCTGGAACAACTGACTCATCCGCGCGTGCGACGGCTCATCGAGCAGCGCGTCGGCGAGATTGCCCGCCAGGGCGAGGCGACCGCCATCGTGCTGGACGTGCCGCTGTTGCTCGAGGCGGGCTGGCACGAGCTTTGCGATCGCGTGCTGTTTGTCGACGCGCCCCGGCAGGTCCGCCAGGCGCGGGCGGCCAGTCGCGGCTGGCCCCCCCAGGAGTTCGCCCGCCGCGAGGCCGCGCAGCAGTCGCTCGACGACAAAAAGCGGGCCGCGGACTTGGTAATTGACAATGCAGGCTCGGCCCAGGCAGTCCGGGCACAAATCGACCAATTTTGGGATTCGCTCATCGGGCAATCCCTGCCAAAATAGAGAACTGATGCCCGTCGGCCAAATTTGCGGTGCGGCCGGCCCCTTCAACTTCGCGCTCACTCCGTTCCAACCAACGTCCCATCGAATTCGATCACTCGTAGGTCCTCGCTCGCAGGAAACCTCACAGTCCCCGCCGCTGACACCTTCTGCGTGTCAGCCCATGACTTTTCAGGAGCACCTTTGCCATGGCTGAAACCCGAAGCACCGGCATCCGCAAATCCAATGGCGGCGGTAAGCCGCACGTCAGCACCGACGACTACTCGACCGGCCCCGAAAGCGAACCGCTCAGCCTGGCCGAGGAACTGGCCGACGAGGCCGCCCACCTGGGCGATGAGACTCACGACCGCTACGAACAAATCAAGCAGGGCGACATCCATATCGCCGAACTGCAGCGCATGACCATGCCGCAGCTCATCGAACAGGCCCGCAAGGAAAACCTGTCCGAAATCACGGGCATCAAGAAGCAAGACCTGATCTTCAAGATCCTCAAGGAACGGGTGAAGCTCAACGGGCTGATGTTCGGCGAGGGCACGCTGGAAATCCTCCCCGACGGGTTCGGCTTTCTGCGCAGCCCCGACTATCACTACCTGTCGTGCCCCGACGACATTTACGTTTCGCCCAGCCAGATTCGCCGCTTCGGTTTGCGCACGGGGGCGACCGTGTCGGGCCAGATTCGCCCGCCCAAGGAAAACGAGCGCTACTTCGCGCTGCTGCGCGTCGAGGCCATCAACTACCAGGACCCCAACCAGCTGTCGGAGAAAGTGTTCTTCGACGATCTGACGCCGCTGCACCCCGACAAGCGCGTGGTGCTTGAAGCGGGTCCCGACGAAGTTGCCATGCGCGTGGTCGACCTGATCGTGCCGATCGGCTTCGGCCAGCGCGGCCTGATCGTCTCCCCGCCGCGGGCCGGCAAGACCATCTTGCTGCAAAAAATGGCCAAGAGCGTGCTCACGAATCACCCCGAGGTGTACGTGATCATGCTGCTCATCGACGAGCGTCCCGAGGAAGTCACGGACATGGAGCGGCAGGTCAAAGGCACGAATTGCGAGGTCATCAGCTCGACGTTCGACGAACCCGCGGCCCGGCACATCCAGGTGTCGGAAATGGTCATCGAAAAAGCCAAGCGCATGGTCGAG
>CAZPED010000274.1:0-5788 GCA_964585335.1 uncultured Planctomycetaceae bacterium
CTCGGCTCCCGGCCGCTCGTAGAGCGCCAGCGCCGCCTGTCGCGCCGCCGCCGCTACTGCCGCCGCCTCGCTCGGGTCGAAGCTTACCAGCACCACGTTAAAGTCCCGGCCGGCACTGGCCGTCACACGTTTCAACCCGCGCACCAGCCCCGTGATTGCCAGGTTGCACAACTTGGGGCATCGATAATACACGAGCGCCAGGATGACCGGTTTGTCGCGGCAGAGCGTGCCAAGGAGCACCTGTTGCCCATGTTCGTCGCGCAGTCGAACCCCGAGCGGAACTTGGGCGCCCGGCTGCGGATCGATGCCGATTTGATCGAGCAGCCGGCCGAAATCGACCTGGCGCGCTCCCTCGTCGCGTCCCACGGCGATCAGCACCGCCAAGGCCGTTGCCAGCACCAGGCAGAGCAGCCCGGCGGGCCATAACCATAGCCAGCCCATGCCGCGGGGCCGATGGGGCAGCTGCCAGGGATTCATGGTTTGTCCTCCTGCTTCGCCGGACCCTGGAACCCTTGTCGAGTGAGAATCTCGATAGCCCGCTCGATGGGAATCCGCGCCGCGGAGTGCTGTTCGTCGATCCAGCCGTATGCGCCCAATTGCCGAGCCTCGCGCGCGTGCAGCGTTTGCAGTTGCCGCCGCTGATCGTCATCCACCTCGGGTCCAGAAGTCGGTTGTGGCGGCAGCTCGACCAGGGTCGTGGACTGCCCAGCCGGCAGCTCGCGATTGAACCAGCCAAGCAGTGCCGACATCAAAAGCACCGCGACCACGACTAGTCCGACCAGACCGGCGACCGTCGCCACCACGCCGCGCACGTTGGGCCGGTCGGGCTCGTGGCCGATACCTGGCGAACCATGCGGTTGCGGCGTCTCTTTCATGCTTCCCTTCCCACAACGATTTCCAACGCCGGCAGCCGCCGCACCAGCAGACTGGCGCTCCAGGCCAGCCAGACGCCGCCCAAGGCCAGCGGCGCGGCAAAGTCGGCCAGCTGAAGCCGCAAATGCGCGGGCCGGAACGACGGCAGCACCAGCCAAGCGAGCGCCACCAGTTGCATGGCCACTATTGCCACCATCAGCCGCGCGACGCTCGCAGCGTCGTGTTTCAGGTCGCGACTGAGCAGCAACGCAAATGGCGCGGCGAACCCCAGCATCACCACGCCCAGTGCGACCCACTGCCAGCCGCCGGACAGCCGGGCCAGGTACCAGACGTTTTCCTCGGGCAGATTGCCTGACCAAATAATCAGGAACTGCGAAAAGCCCAGGTACGCCCAAAACATTAAGTAGGCCATCGTCATTGTGGCCAGATCTGCCAGCCCGCCGCCTTGTGCCAACAGCGCCGCCGGGTCGACCCGCGACTGCAATTGCGCGGCGCAAGCAGTCGCAAGCGACAGCGCCGTTGACGCCCCGCCGGCCAGCAAGAGCACGCCGTAAATGGTCGAGTACCAACCCGGATCGAGCGACATGGCCCAATCGATCGCGGCGAAAGTGCCGCCCAAGAGCGACGCAATGATCGCGGCCGCCGCCAGCCGCCGCCGGCCTCGCGAGCGCCGCGCACGCGGCCATATCGGACGGCACAGCGCATAACCCACGAGCAGCCAGACCGCAAAGTAAGCGCCGCCGCGAATCCAATATCCCGCTGGGTTCAGGTACAGCCTGGCCACGTCGGCCGGTGGCTGGCTGGCACGTTCAATAGCCTTGCCCAGCGGCTGCGTGGAAGCGAGCAGTGCGCCTGCGCGCTGTTCGATGAGCTCGGCATTGGCCCAGGGATAGACGTGCTGTAATTGCAATGCGATGGGCAGAAAAGCGACCGCCGCGAGCGGCAGTGTCATGGCGCCGCATTCCAGCAACGGGCGCGCCGCCAGGCCCCACCGGCCACCCGTCAGGTAGTAGATGGCCAGTGTTGCCAGGCTGCCCAGCGACACCAACCACCAAAACAGAAACGCCACCAGGTACGACTGCAGAAAGGCCTCGACGTCGATGACGGCCGACCACGCGCAGCAGCCCCCCGCCACCACCGCCACGACCAGGCACCAGCGGCGAAAGCCAACCACGGCACTGCGGGCATCGGCCGTCACGGGTTGCCTCCCGATCGCTGCAACAGGTCTAAATCGTCTGCCGAAAGATCGGCCGCCGGCGCGTGTTGGCTGAGCTGCAATGCCCGCACGTAGGCCACGATCGCCCAGCGATCGGCGGTCGACACTTGCTCGGCATAGCTGGGCATGCGTCCGAATCCGCGGCTGGCCACGTCAAACACATGACCGTCCGGCGCCTGCCGCAACCGCTCGCTGTGCAACGAAGGCGGCGTCGGAAAGCCGCGCAGCACGACCATCCCCTGCCCCGTGGCCGCCCGGTCGTGGCAAGGGGCACAATAAATGTCGAACCGCTGCTGCCCGCGCAGCAGGATGCCGCGGCGTAGTTCTGCGTCGTCCCCCGTCAGGCCCAGGCTGGCCGCCACGGCCGGCACCGGCACCGCACTCGTCAGCTGGGCGCCCTGTCGTCCCTCGTAGAAATCGGTATCGGTGCGCGAGTGTCCGCGCGCGACGGTACCCTCGACCAGCGGGCGCGAAGCCATGCCGTTGGCGAAAAAGCCGCTTGCCTCGAGCGGCTCGTAGCGCGGCTGGTCGGCCATATCCTGGGTGCACCCGGCCACCAGCACGAGCGGCACCGCGAGAGCGACCAGCTGAAAACTAGCGGGGCACATCGAGCACCTCCACCGCTCCCAGCGAGAGCAGCAACGCGCGCGTGCCGTCCAAATCGAATTGACGGTCAGCCGCCTCGACGCAAACGAAAAACGCGTCGCGCGTTGCTTTCGCAAATCGCGGCACGGCAAACAGCGGGTGATGGGGGCGCGGCAGACCGTTGAGCGCCAGCATCCCCAACACGCCCATCAGCGAGGCCACGAGAATCGTGGTTTCAAAGGTGATCGGAACGAAGGCGGGCCAGCTATTCAGCGGTCGACCGCCGACGTTGAGTGGATAGGCGATCGTGGCCACCCAGTATTGGAGGGCGTAGCCCGACACGAGTCCCACCAGCCCGCCCAGCAACACGACCATTGGCATCCGGGTGCGCGTGAAGCCAATCGCCTCGGCCAGTCCTGCGACCGGCATCGGCGAGTAAGCGTCGAAGCGACGGTAGCCCGCGGCGCGTACGGCGCCCGCCGCGCGCACGAGGCTCTCGGCGTCGGCGTATTCGGCCAGCAAACCGTAGCGTTCCGCGGCTTCCATCGGCACAGTACTCCCGGCTACTGCGGTTCTTCGATCAGCTCGCGCATTTCAAATATCGAGATCATCGGCAGCAGGCGAACGAACACAAACAAAAGCGCCGTGAACAGACCGAGCGTGCCGGCCAGGGTGGCCCAGTCCCAAACCGTGGGAGCGTAGTTGCCCCACGCCGAGGGCACGAAATCGCGAGACAGGCTGACCACCACGATCACGAACCGTTCGAGCCACATGCCCAGGTTGATGACCAGCGCCACGGCCAGCAGCAGCGGCACGCTGTTGCGCACGCGACGCCACCACAGCAGTTGCGGAATGACGATGTTCGAGGCGATCAGCAGCCAATAGGTCCAGCCGTAGTGCCCCAGCATGCGGTTGATCATCATGAACCGCTCGTAAGGGTTGCCGCTGTACCAGGCCATGAAGATTTCCATCAGGTAGCCGTAGGCCACGACCAGCCCGCTGGCGAGCATTACCTTGGCCATGTTGTCCAGGTGCCTTTTCGTCACCAGGTCTTGCAGGCCGTAAGCCCAGCGCAGCGGAATCGCGATGGTCAGCACCATGGCGAAGCCCGAGTAAATGGCGCCGGCCACGAAGTACGGCGGAAACAGCGTGTTGTGCCAGCCAGGCACGATGCCGACGGCAAAATCGAAACTGACAATGCTGTGGACCGACACCACGAGCGGCGTGGCCAGCCCTGCCAGCAGCAAGTACACCTGCTCGTAGCGGCGCCAATGCCGCGCGCTGCCACGCCAGCCCATGGCCAGAAATCCGTAGACCGCCTGCGCCACGGGTCGCCGGCTGCGATCGCGCAGCGTGGCCAGGTCCGGTATCAGCCCCACATACCAGAACACCAGCGACACCGTGGCATACGTGGCCACGGCAAAGAAGTCCCACATCAGCGGACTGCGGAACTGCGGCCACACGCCGGTTGTGGCCGGATAGGGAATCAGGAAGTAGAAGTACTGGGGGCGCCCCAGGTGGAGCAGCGGAAACAGCCCGGCGCAGGCCACGGCAAACAGCGTCATCGCCTCGGCAAAGCGATTGATCGACGTGCGCCATTTCTGCCGCAACAGCAGCAGTATAGCCGAGATCAAAGTGCCCGCATGCCCGATACCGATCCACCACACGAAGTTCACGATGGCGAAGCCCCAGGCCACGGGGATGGCGATGCCCCAAATGCCCACGCCGCGCACGAACAGGTAGCCGACGGCCACGAACAGCAGCATCACCAGCGCAAAGGCCACGCCGAACCCCAGATACCAGCCTGGCGGAGTGCGCCGCGTCAGTACGATGGCGCTGATCCGATCGGTGACCGACCCTAGCGTGTGCTCCCCTTGCAAAAAGGGCGTCCCGCCTGCCGCCAGAGTCTTCGTGCTTTCGGCGTGCTTGGCCATAGCCACAAAAGCCTGCTAAGTTTCCCGCGGTGCGAGCTCGGTCGGAGCCATTGCCGAGTTGGTGTTGGTCACTGCCGCCAGGTACGTCGTGCGCGGCCGCGTGTTCAGCTCGGCCAACAGCGTGTAGTTCAATGGGCTGGCGGCCTGCGCCGCCACACGGCTCGCCGGATCGTTCAGATCGCCAAACACAATGGCTTGTGAGGGACATGCCGCCTGGCAGGCCGTGACCAACTGACCGTCGGCTATCGTGCTGCCTGCCTTTTCGGCGGCAATTCGAGCCGCGCTAATTCGCTGTACGCAGTAGGTGCACTTTTCCATCACGCCGCGGTTCCGCACCGTGACGTTCGGGTTGCGCATTAATTTCAGCGACGGCGTGGTCAAGTCGGTGTATTGCAAGAAGTTGAATCGCCGCACCTTGTACGGACAGTTGTTCGAGCAGTAGCGGGTGCCGACGCAGCGGTTATAGACCATCTCATTCAGGCCCTCGCCGTCGTGCACCGTGGCGCCCACCGGACAAACCAGTTCGCACGGCGCATTCTCGCAGTGCATGCAAGGAACCGGCTGATGGACGACGCGGGGCTGGTCGGCGCCACCCTGGAAATACGTGTCGACACGAATCCAGTGCAATTCGCGCCCCATGATCACCTGCTCTTTGCCGACGATCGGAATGTTGTTCTCGGCCTGGCAGGCGACCACGCAGGCGCTGCAGCCCGTGCAACAGTTCAGGTCGATGGTCATTCCCCACTGCTGACCGTCGTAGGGAAAGTCCTCGTAGAGCGATGGTCCACGCGGTTCGTGCCGCGAGCGCATGAAGGCCAGCGTTGCAGGGTCGGCTTGCAACTGCTCAAGCGTCCCCAAACGCACGAGTTCGCGCCCTTCCATGTGATGATGCAACTGCGCGCACGCCAGCCTTGCCCGCTCGCCCAGCGGTCGAATCGTGCCGTCGCGTCCGTGCCAGGGCGAATCGACCGTCTGAATCCCGTAAGCGTCCCAGCCGAGGCCCGAACCAATGCGGCCAGCGCGCGTGCGACCGTATCCCAGATGCACCGTCACCACGCGCTCGGGTTGCCCAGGCAGGCGCCACACGGGCGCCACAACGCTTTTTCCGCCATTGCCGAGTTCCACCAGGTCCCCGTCGGCCAGGTGCAATCGCTCGGCAAGCGCCGGACTGACCAGCGCG
>CAZPED010000275.1:0-5782 GCA_964585335.1 uncultured Planctomycetaceae bacterium
CCGGGCGATCTCCCCATATCGAAGCGCCTGCAACGATTATACGGGCGCTGATGGCCGTCGGTGCGGCCGGCCAAGCGTCGCGATTTCTCGCGTTTGCCAGATATGCATCGCTGCGCGCGGGACCTCGCTAGCGTTGCTGCCGACGCACTTGCGCCGGCGGCTTAGACCAGGTCGCGCAAGCTGCTGGCGCCCAGCGGTTCGCGGCTGGACAGCGGCTCGCCGTAGGCAACGCCGATCGACTGCCCCCAGAAGGCCGCCTGATCGCGGAGCTTATCCAAGAACGTGGGCGGCTCGCTGGGCCGCCCCTCGATGAACTGACTGCGATAGCATGCAATCGCCGCCAATTTCCGCTCCCAGTGCCGGCTGATGTCGAGCACGATCGCCGGCTTTTCGACAAGTCGCAAGTGCACGCAGTTGTAGTAGAGAATCCGCTGCGGATGGTGCGGCTCGCCGGGCATGTCGGTCTTGGTCAGCTTCGACCAGAACCGGGCGGCCTCGATCAAATCGACGGCAGCCAGGTGATCGGGATGCGCGTCGACCCAATAAGGCGAGAGCAACAGCCGCGGTCGCAGCTGGCGTATGAGACCGGCCAGTTGCGCCCGCGCTTCGAGCGTGGCCTGCAATTGCCGGTTTGGCAGCCCGAGGTTGCCTCGCCAGTCGAGCCCGAGGATCGCCGTGGCCGCGGCCGTTTCGCGGGCGCGAATTTCGGGGCTGCCAAAGGGCGTCGGCTCGCCGCTCGTCAGGTCGAGCACGCCCACGCGGTAGCCGTCGGCCTTGTATTGTAAAATCGCACCGGCGGCACCCAGTTCGGCATCGTCAGGATGCGGTGCAATCACCAGCACGTCGATTCGATCGTTCGGGTCAATCATGCTAGCAACGGGCCTCAGCTTCAAGCGACGAGAAACGGCCAAACAGCAACTTTAGGATCTTAAGTCACCTTTCCGAGCGGCTCAATCGCAAGGCCTCTTCCAGAAAGGCCTGCTGCCGAGGCGTGAGCATTTCCAAAGCCCCCGGCGAGACTCGGGTGCTGGCGTCTAAGGTTGCCGGCCGTTGGCCCGATGGATCGCAAAATGTTGTTCCCAGCAGACTCACGTCCAGCAGAGTGGCGCCGCGCAGGTTGGCGCCGCTGAAATCGGCCCCCTCCAAATCCGCGCCGCGAAAGCTGGCGCCTGTCAGGTCGGCAAAGGCGAAATGGGCGTTGGACAAGTTGGCATTGTCGAAGCAGGCAGACTCCAGTGCCGCCGCTTGGAAATCGGCGTCGCGCAGAAGTGCTCGCTGCGCCTGCAAGCCGCGCAAGTCGAGTCCGCCCGCTGCCAGGCCGCGCAGATCCTGGCCGGCGATGTCGCGCAGGGCCAAGATCGCGCGCGATTGCTGGCCAGTGAGTCCCGAGGCCAGATAGCGTTGCTCGCGCCAGGGATCGGCCTCATTATGGTAGCCGGCCGTGCGTTCCCAATAGCCCAAGCGATCGTCGGGCCACAATTCGATCCGCTCGAGCCATTTCAGGCTCTTGTAAAAATAGCGGTCGGGCACGACGATCCGCACCGGGCCGCCGTGAACTTCGCGTAGCGGCTCGCCGTCGGCGGTCAGCGCTAGAAACACGTCGAGCGCGGCTGCCACCCCTAGCGGCAACGACGTGCTGTGCCGTCGGTCGCTGCGGGCCACGAACGACACGAAACGACTCGCGGGGGCCGCGCCGCAAGCGTCGAGCACGGCGCTCAGCGGCACTCCGCTGAATTCGGCGTCGAGCCGGCTCCAGCGAGTCACGCAATGAATATCGGTGCGGTACTGGCGAATGCCGAGCGTACGCAGCTCTTCAAGCGTGAAGCTGCGCGGCCGCAACACGCCTGCCACGACGTGGACGAGCCAGGGCGAATCGTCGCGCCGGGGCGCACGTTCGCCAACCAGGGGCCACTTTCCGGCGGCAACCAGCTGTTGGCCGAGCGGCAAGCGCGCTTGCGTCATCGCCGGCTGCCTCCTTTGATCGCAGCAGTTCAACCGCCCAGCTGCTGACCGATGCTGTAGATCTGCTCGGCATCGAGCACGAGATCTTGAGCCATGAAGAGCCGTTGAATGGCGGCCTTGTGGATCTTCATCTTCGTGCCTCCCACGCCCAGCGCGCCATAGCAGCTGACTCCGTCGCGCTCCACAGCCTTGTCGGTCATCTCGATGCCCTCGACGCCTAGCGGCGGCACGGCGCTCAGGTCGATGGCCACTTGCAGGCCGCGGCTCGCCAGCCGCGACTTTTTCGTTAGGAGCTCAATGCCCGGCGCGCCTGCGGCAACCACGATTTGCGTGCCGGCAACCGCGGCCGTGGTGCTTGTTTCCGACGAAGTTTCAATCGGCGTAAGATGCGCTTCGGGCAGCCGCGCGGCAACCGCCTGACAAACCGCCTCGGCTCGTTTCAGGTTGCGCGAGGCCACGCGCACGCGGGCGCCCGACAGTGCCAGCAGTCGCACGACGCGCGAGCCCACTGGCCCCGTGGCGGCCAGCACCGTGGCTTCGGCTCCCGACAAGGGCATATGCCGCGCGGCCGCCAGCACGGCGGCGGCCGCCGTCGTGTTGGCGCCATTGGAGTCGAGCATCACCGACACCCGTACTGGCCCAAAAAACGCTCGCTTCACCTGCTCGAGCAGCGCTTCGCCAGCGCCGACGTCTGATCCGCCAATGAAGATGGCTGTGTTGCGCAAGTCGTCGCCGCCCCGCGTGAACATCGCGCCATAGACGAGATCGCGCACTTGCGACACCTCGACCGCGCCGTGCCGCAGCAAGTGGCCGACTCCCGCGTCGATGGCCACCACGGCATCAAACACGCTAGGCTGCGCGTCGGGATCCAGCTGCACCAGAATCGTGGACTTGCTCATCCCCAACTCCTCCTGGCGACGCGCCAACCTGAGAGCGCAATGCGACAGCCCGCCCGATGAGCCTCAGGCGGGCTGCCGCAGACGTATGCCGCTAAAACTTGACGACTGCGTCTTAGAAGCCGCGGAACGGGTGAGCCGCCTTGTCCTTGCCGGCCAGCATTTCCTGCACGGTCGGCTTGCCTTGCATGGCGTTGGCAATGGCGTCCTTCGTGGCCTGATAGTTGAAGTCGTAAATCTTCTTGTCCTCGGCGGCGGCCGGGTGGATGAACACGCCGCAAACGATCACCAGGTTCTCGGCATCCTTGGCCGGAATGACGCCGTCGGCTACCGAGTCGGCCACGGCCTTGGCCACCGCGGCCTGGGCGGGGCCAAACATCTGCACCGCCTGCTTCATGCCCTTGATCGTCACTTTCGTGATCATCACCGTGGCGGGCTTGACCGCCAGGTTAGGCGTCAACACGGCCAGCAGATTCGTGTGACCTTCGCTTTGGCGCGCCAAGGCATTGGCAAAAGCCAGCCCCACGGGACCGTCTTTGCTTCCGATCAGCAGATCGATGTGGGCGATTTCGTTCCCTTCGCCTACCAGGGCTTCGCCAATAAACATGGACATTGCAGTTGCTCTCCGTCTTCGATTGCGGACCTCGGGGATACGCCAGTCGCGGCCCCGAAACTTGTTTGTCTGTAGCGCTGCTTAATTCAAGCGGCTTGGTCGCGTCCCAACGCGCTTTGGCACGGGGCCGCTCGTGGTGTGCCACCTACGCCGAAGCCCCCGACCATAGCAAATTCAAAGTCGATTGCAAGCACCCTCGGCGGTTGGGCAATCTGCGGGAACTTTTTGCCCGCCAGGCGGGTTGCAATCGGCCGCCAAGCGGCTATGTTGGCATCACAAACCTGAACGGGCGTCCCACGGCGCCGCGACCATCCCGACCTCGCCAGGTTCGTTTCGGTCGCCGTGGAGCTAAGGCGCCCCCTGCCGTGCCCAAGGCCGGCAGCATTGGCGCGTGAACCTTTCCCTGCGTTACGGGGAATCGATCACGCCTTCGTACCTTATTTTCCCAACGGAGATTGGCACAATGCTCGGAAGCGTACTTTCACTCTGCGCTGGTTTGACGATGTCGCTCATTCCGCCTCAGCCCGCCGCGGCTGTGGCGCCGCCCACCCTGCACCCCATCGAAGCCCGCATTATTGAAAGAACCAACGTCCAACGCGCACGCCACGGGCTCCGGCCCCTGATCGTCGACGTGGGACTGCTGCGGTCGGCACGCCGTCATGCGGCCTGGATGACCAACAGCCGTTCGATGGTGCACACCAGCCAGGCGGTTGGCGAAAACATCGCCATGGGTCAAAACTCGAGCGGCGAGGTGGTTAACACCTGGATGAACTCTTCCGGGCACCGCGCCAATATTCTCAACCCCGGCTACACGCGTATTGGTGTCGCGGCGTATACAACGCCCGAAGGCACGATCTACTGGTGTCAGCAGTTCTTGCGGTAAGCCGCAGCTGCATCGAGAATGCTTCGTGGTCGCGTCCGTTGGGGCGTCTCGACCGAGTTTAGCCGCTAGTGCTTCCGCGCGGCGCGATCACGGAGTCATTCTTGTCGCTCACCGTTGCAATTCTTGGCGCCAGTGCGCGGGCTGCCGCCAGTTCCGCGGCAAAATCGGGCGCTCGGGTACTGGCCGCCGACCTGTTTGCCGATGCCGATCTACTGCGCATCGCGACTGCCCAGCGTGTGCTCGACTATCCAAGCGGGCTTGGTCGCTTGCTTGTCGAACACGCCGTCGACGGCTGGATGTATACCGGCGCGCTCGAAAACGAGCCCGACTTGCTCGGTAAGTGGCAGTCGCTCCGGCCACTCTGGGGAACTGCCGCCGACGCCGTTCGGGCGGCACGAGATCCGCTACGTGTGGCTTGCATTTTGGGCCAGGCGGGATTGTCGACGCCCGAGTTCGCGGACGGCGCCGCGGCCGTGCCGCGCGATGGCAGCTGGCTGTGCAAAAGCCGGCGCTCCGCTGGAGGCGCCCAGCTATTCGTGTGGGATTCTACGTCGGCGGCTGCCGCAATCGCTGAACTCGCTGGTGGCGACCGTTATTTTCAGCGGCGGATTATCGGAGTTGCCCACTCGGGGGCCTACGTGGCAACCACGGCAGGGTCGCGTCTATTGGGCCTCACGCGCCAGTTGACTGGTGAGAGCTGGACCGGAGCCTCGGGGTTTCGCTATTGTGGTTCCATTGGCCCAGCGAGTCTTCCGCCGGCTGCAACCGCCGCGTTTGTGGCTGCCGGACAAGTGCTGGCCGAGACGCTGGGACTTCGCGGATTGTTTGGCGTCGATGCGATCGTTGCCGGCGACGAAGTCTGGTTCGTCGAAGTCAACCCCCGGTATACGGCCTCCATGGAAGTGCTCGAACAGGCGACGGGCCTGTCGTCATTCGAGACCCACTACCGCGCCTGTGCGTTCGATACGCTTCCTGCCACGATTCCGGCGACGAGCAAGTGCAGCGGCAAGGCAATTCTCTATGCCAGGAAGCACTGCCAGATTCCTGTCGGCTTTGAACGGGGGTTAGTTGGCGAAAACTTTTTCCAGGCGCAACGCGGTGCGACTTGGTTCGCTGACATTCCACAGGTGGGCGACGAGATTCAACCGGGTTGGCCGATTCTTACGTTGCTCGCGAGCGGCGATTCGGCCGGTGACGTTGTTTCACGGCTACGGCAGCAGGCAGCTGGAATCTTGGAAATGCTCGCGCGCTGATCGCAACGCGTTGTCGAGCCGACTGCGCAAAAAAACGGCTGCCGACACATGGCCGGCAGCCGTTAAGAGTTTTTGTCGAATTCGAGGACGTCGTTCACCGAGGTCCCGGTCTCGAGTTTGCCTTACAGTCCCAGATCAGCCAGGAGGCTATCGAGCAGCGAGTCGTCCAGTCCGA
>CAZPED010000276.1:0-5774 GCA_964585335.1 uncultured Planctomycetaceae bacterium
TTGGCATCAGCCACGGAGATGAACTGGCGAGCGTGAGCCATCGGCGTCAGCGAAGGGGCGTGCGGCGGCAGGGCCGGTTCGAACCGGTAAGTTTGCGTTGCAACTGTGTGAAGTATAAGGAGTTGGGCCAAAGCGGACAATGCGAAACCAGCACCACCGCGCAAGCGCCACCGCCCGCGCGCATTCCTGGCGGTGAGCCGACGACAAACCAGTCTGCTATTGCGCAGCGGACGGGCCCGGAGCCTGCTTACTTCTTGGGCCGGTTGGTCAGCACCTTGGCGCAGCGCTTACAACGCTTGCGCTGCGGATTGATGGCGGCGCCGCACTTGGGGCAGCGGCGGGCCTTGAGCTTCTGTACGAACGAGCTGTGGGGTCGGGTTCTCATGGAAACGCTTGGTGGGTCTAAAGTCGGAACTGGCCCCGCCCGACCGCACCTCGTGGCCGGACAATCTGGACCAAAATCATTTGCCAACAGGCAGTTAAAGATAACAGCCACGGCCAATGACGTCTATCGAAGTCGGCCCCGACAATCGCCGAGCAAACCACCCGCCAGGGCGGTGCGATTCTTGCTACCAGTCGGGTTTTGGCTCCGTTAAGATGAATTTCGCCTCTTCGCCGGGGCGCAGGGCGCCTGCGGCCAGGCCCTATCACTTTGTCCAGGAGACGACGACCGCCCATGATCGAGCAGATTCCGTTCGGCACCAACAGTTTCGCCGAAAATCCCGAGCCGCGCGTTCCCTGCGTGCTGCTGCTGGATGTCTCCAGCTCGATGGCCGGCGACAAGATTGCCGAGCTCAACGGCGGGCTGGGCGTCTACAAAGAAGAGCTCCTAACCGACAGCCTGGCTGCCAAGCGCGTGGAGGTGGCCCTGGTCACCTTTGGCGGCCAGGTGACAACCGCCGTCGACTTCACCACGGCCGAGGGCTTTCAGCCCCCCGTGCTCGAACCCTATGCCGATACGCCCATGGGGGCCGCCATCGAGCGGGCCATTCAGCTGGTGACCGACCGCAAGGCCACCTATCGCACCAACGGCATCGCCTTTTACCGCCCCTGGATCTTCATGATCACCGACGGTGCGCCGACCGACGATTGGCGCCCGGCCGCCGAGCAGGTCAAGCAGGGCGAGCGGGCCAAGTCCTTCTCGTTCTTTGCCGTGGGCGTCGAAGGGGCCGACATGGGAGTGCTCTCGCAGATCGCCACCCGCGAACCCTTGCGGCTCAAAGGCCTCCGCTTTCGCGACCTCTTCCAATGGCTGTCGAACTCGCAGCAATCGGTCTCGCGCTCGACGCCGGGCGACGAAGTGCCGCTCGACAATCCCCGCGCTCCCGACGGGTGGGCGTCGATCTGACGCACCACGATGTGGAAGTATCTCGCACAAAGCGTGACCGGCACGTCGCCCCTGCACAGCGGGCTACCGTGCCAGCACAGTTGCGCTGCCCGGGTCGTGGAGCTGGCCGATCAGCCGGTGCTGGTACTGGCTTGTTCCGACGGCGCCGGCAGTGCCGCGCTCTCGCAGTTCGGCTCGCAACTCGCCTGCCAGACGCTTGTCGACCTGGTGTCCGGCGAGCTGCGTCTCTATCGCGCGTTTGACAAAGTCGATCGGCCCCGCGCCCAACAATGGGTGCATGAAGTCCACCAGCGGCTGGGGGCCGAAGCCGATCTGCGCGAAGCCGAATTGCGGCAACTGGCCTGCACGCTGCTGTTTGCCGTCGTGGGTCGCCAGGGCGCGGCCTTCGGCCAGCTGGGAGACGGCGCGATCATCATCGGCCGGCCGGAGGGTTACGAACATGTGTTTTGGCCGCAGTCGGGCGAATATATCAACACCACGTACTTCGTCACCGATGCGCGATTTGCCGACCGACTCGAATTCTGCTGGCACGATCAACCGCCCGACGAAGTGGCGCTGCTGACCGACGGCTTGCAGATGCTGGCGCTCGACTACGCCCGCCAGCGCGTCCATAGTCCGTTCTTTGCGCCGATGTTTGTCAGCTTGCGCGCCGGTGACCCCGCAGTGCTCGAAGGCCCCATGCGGTCGTTTCTCGAATCGCCCACACTGGCCGAGCGCACGGACGACGACAAAACGCTCGTGCTGGCTACCCGGATGGGAACATGACCGCGCAGCTGTTCGACCCGCAAGGCCGGGCGCTTTCGTTGGGTCGCGAACTGGGCAGCGGCGGCGAAGGGGCCGTGTTCGAAATCGCCGGCGATGCGCGCCACGTGGCTAAGGTTTATCACCAGCCCATCAGCGACGAAAAGGAGGCCAAGCTGCGCGCCATGGCGGCACTGGCCTGCCCGCAGCTCACGGCACTGGCCTCGTGGCCGCTGGCCGTGCTGCACAACGGCCGCTCGAGCGCAATCCGCGGCATCGTGCTGCCGCGGATCAACCAGCACGACGAGATCCATAAGCTCTATAGCCCCGCCCAGCGCAAGATTTCTTATCCCGACAAGGACTGGGGCTTTCTGGTCCACACGGCGATGAACTGCGCCGCCGCGTTTCACGCCATTCACAGCAGCTCGCACGTCATCGGCGACGTCAACCAGGGCAACCTGCTGGTCTCACAGCGCGGCACCGTGTTTCTGATCGATTGCGACAGTTTTCAAGTCAGCGCCGGGGACCGGCGGTTCTTGTGCGACGTGGGCGTACCGCAATTCACGCCCCCCGAGCTGCAAGGCCGCAACTTCCGCGGCCTGGAGCGCACGGCCAACCACGACGCCTTCGGCCTGGCGCTGGTGATCTTTCATCTGCTCTGTATGGGCCGGCACCCGTTTGCCGGCCGCTACCTGGGCACGGGCGAAATGCCCATCGAACGGGCAATCTCCGAGTATCGTTATGCCTTCAGCCGGCAAGCGGCGCGGCTCTCGATGTCGCCTCCGCCGCACTCGCTGGCCGTCGAGCAGCTGGCGCCCAGCCTGGCGCCGCTGTTCGAGCAAGCCTTTGCCGCCGGATCGGATCGCGACGGCGCGCGGCCGACCGCCGAGGCCTGGCACCGCGCGCTGGCGGCAGTCTTGGGCGACCTGAAAACCTGCTCGACCGATCGGGGACACAAGTACGCCGCCGGGCTATCGGCCTGTCCCTGGTGCCGGCTGATGCTCGGCGGAGCGCCGAACTTCTTTCTGTCGGTCACCTTTCGCGGCATGTCGATCGACATGCTCAACGTCTCGGCCGACACGCTGGCCACCTGGCGAGCCGTCGAGGCGGTCAGACCGCCCACGGGCCGGGCACTGCCCGCGCCGCCGGTCATCGCGCCACCTAGGGGTGCTGTGCCGCCGCCGGCAGTCGAGTCGGCCGAGTCGCTGACCGCGATGGTCAAGTACGTGACGCTGGGCAGCCTGGCGTCGCTCGTGTTGTTGCCGCTGGCGCCAGCCGCCGGCTACGTGCTGGCGCCGATCCTGCTGGTATTCGCGCTGTGGTGGCTGGTCTTGTTCCTGACCTCTGGCAACCGGCCCGAGCGGCTGCGTCGGCGTCAAGTGCTGCGAGTGCGGCGCGGGCAAGTCAAGCACCTGGCGACGACCTGGCAGAACACGCAATCGGCCGCCCACGCGCAGTACAAGTTGGTATTGAAGGAATTGAGAGATGCGCGCGATCAGCTGGGCCGGCTGCGCGCGGCTCACGATGCTGAAAGCCAGAAGTTGCTGAGCCGCTGGTGGCGCACCCGCTGCGATGCTTTCCTGCAAAGCCAGTTCATCGCCCAGGCTTGCCTGCCGGGCATCGGTCCGAGCCGGCTGGCCAACCTGGCCTCGTACGGCATCGAAACGGCTTTCGACGTCGAATACAACCGCGTGCTGGCGGTGCCGAACATCGGGCCGTACGTGGCCAACGACCTGTGCGCCTGGCGCACCGGCCTGGAACGTCAATTCAAGCTTTCGCATCGCCACGGCGTGCCCGAGTCTGAGCGACAAGCACTGTTGATGAAGTACGTCCAGCTGCGGCAGCAGCTGGATTTGAAACTGCGGCAGGGCCCTCCGAGGCTTGGCGAGCTGGAGCAGGCACTCGATCGCGCGCTCAAGCAAATTGCCACGCAGCTCGATCAGGCTCATCGCGAAGCCGCGCAAGCTCAGGCCGATGTGCTCGCCATGACCAACGTGCCTCTGGATGACCTCGACGCGTGACCGAATTGCCAGGCGGGGCAATGCTGGGCCGCGCCCGCCGACGCCGCTCTTCAGGCCAGAATGTCGTGCACCACGTTGCCGTGTACGTCGGTCAGGCGGAAGTCGCGGCCTGCAAAGCGGTAGGTCAGCCGCGTGTGGTCGAGGCCCAGCAGGTGTAGCATCGTGGCGTGCAGGTCGTGCACGTGGACCTTGTTCTCGACGGCATAGTAGCCGTAGTCGTCGGTCTGACCGTATTGCAAGCCCGGCCTGACCCCGCCGCCGGCCATCCACATGGTAAAGCCCTGCGGATTGTGGTCGCGGCCGTCGTCGCCCTGCGCGGTGGGAGTGCGGCCAAACTCGCCCCCCCAGAGTACCAGCGTGTCCTCGAGCAATCCTCGAGCCTTGAGGTCTTGAATCAAGGCTGCGATCGGCTGATCCACTTCGAGCGCATTGTTGGCGTGGTCTTTCTTGAGGCCACCGTGCTGATCCCATTTGTAACTGTGACTCACTTGCACAAACCGCACACCTGCCTCGGCAAAGCGCCGGGCCATCAGGCACTGGCGGCCGAAATTCTTCGTTTTGTCGTTGTCCAGCCCATAGAGCTTCAGCATGGCTGGCGACTCGTCGGAAATGGCTTGCAGCCGGGGCGCGGTCGCCTGCATGCGAAAGGCCAACTCGAACGAATCGATGCGGCCTTCCAAAGCCGCGTCGGGCCCCGTGGTCGAAAGGTGGTCGGTCTCGAGCTGCCGTAGCAGATCGAGCTCCATCCGCTGGCTGCCACGAGTCGTCTCGGTGTTGTCGATGAAGGGGATGTTGGCCCGGTCCGACGGAATGCTGGCATTGCCCATGGGCGTGCCTTGGTAGGCCGCCGGCAAAAACGCCGAGCTGTAGTTGTTCTCGGCGCCGTGCGTCAACGTCGGACACACGGTGATGAACCCGGGCAGGTCCTGGTTCTCGGTGCCCAGGCCGTAGGTGATCCACGAGCCCATGCTGGGGCGCACGAACGTGTCGCTGCCGGTGTGCAGTTCGAGCAGCGCGCCGCCGTGACGGCTGTTCGAGGCGTGCATCGACCGCACGATGCACAGGTCGTCGACCACGCCGGCCACGTGCGGAAACAGTTCGCTTACCCATGCGCCGCTCTGACCGTGCTGCGAGAATTTCCAGGGCGAAGCCAGCAGATTGCCGGTCTGGCTCGATACGACCCGCGGCTTGGCGAACGGCAACGGCTTACCGTGATCGCGCGTCAGCAGTGGTTTGTAGTCGAACGTGTCGACTTGCGACGGTCCGCCGTGCATGAACAAGAAGATCACCCGCTTGGCTCGCGGCGCAAAATGCGGCGGCCGGGGAGCCAGCGGATTGGCGCGCGCCGCGGCGGCCGCCTGGTCGGAAAGCAACCCCGCCAGGGCCAGGCTGCCAAAACCAACCGCCGAACGACTCAGCATCTCGCGGCGCGACATCGGCCGGCAGCCGTCGCATTGCAGCCAGTGTGCGTTCATGGCGTTAAGGTCTCTCAGGGGCGAGGGGTTACTCGACGTAGATAAACTCGTTGGCCGACAAAATCACCCGGCACAGCGCTTGCCAGGCCCGCCGCCGTGCTTCCTCGGGCTCGACTTTCTGCTGCTCCAGGTCGGCACGATACCGCCCGACGAACTCTAATGCCCGCGATACCTCGGCACTGCTGGCCG
>CAZPED010000277.1:0-5765 GCA_964585335.1 uncultured Planctomycetaceae bacterium
CGATTTTGGGCGGCGCTGATCGCTCTCAGCATGTTGGCCCTGGGCGCCGTGCCGTTTGCCTGGCCCTACATCGAGGCGCAGATTCACCCCGTCTACAACGATGTTCTACTGGGGCCCTTCGATTCGAGCGGCTCGCGGCGCGACTTGCTGCAAGGCCTCTTACACGCAATCGGCGTGGCCTCGCTGTCGTTGGGTCTGGTTCTCTGGGCGCGGCGGCGCCCTGAGCGCATGCGGCTGGCCGGCGTGTTGGCCCTGGGAATGACCGTGGCCGACCTGGCTTTGACGCAGTCGTGTCTGATGCTTTACGCGCCGACCGAAGTCTGGCAATCGCGGATCGCACTTCTCGAGAAGCTGCCTGGCGATCGCGACAATTACCGCGTCTACCGGCAGCTGGGAGTATTGGCCCCGGCCTGGGAGTGGACTACGGCGGCCGATCGCTTTGTCGACTACATACGCTGGAACCGGGGCACGCTGTCGCCCAAGTTCGAAATGCCTTGCGGCGTGCTCTTGGCCGAAGGGGCCGAGTCGGTCATCACGCACGACTATGCCATTCTGCTCGACGTGGCCCGCAACCGCTCGGCGCGGTTGTCCAAGGGTAGTATGCCTGCCGAGTCGATCCTCGACCTGATTGCCGCCCGCGTGGCCGTCGTCAAGCCAGACATGGTGCGCGAGGACATCCAAGTGATCGACGAGCCGGCCCAAGGTCTCATAGCCGGCGTGCGCCCCACGGCCTTGCCGCGCGCCTGGCTGACGCACGACGTTGAGATGCTCCCCGAGCTGACCAGCCGGTCGTTGTATCGCGTCAAGCAGCGGACGCTGGAGATTTTCTACCCCAACGAGCATTTGCGCGACCTGCGCGGCCGCGGCGTCGTGGAGAGCAACTTGCCGCTCGATCCGTTGCCCAGGCCGGCCGTCGATGCCTCGCAAGAAAGCTGCGAATTGACAAGTGTCACGCCCACGCGAATTTCGATCGACGTGCGGCTGACGAGTCCCGGGCTGCTGGTGCTGTCCGACTTGTATTACCCGGGATGGAAGGCCAAGGTCGAGACCGATGGTTTGACGCGCGAGGCGCCGATCGTGCGCACCAATCGCGTAATGCGCGGGGTGGCGCTGCCGGCAGGTGCGCAGCGCGTGGTGTTCAGCTACGAACCGCGGTCGCTGTACTACGGCGGAATTATCAGCGCTTCGACTACCCTGGCGCTGGGACTGTTGGCGATCGTCGCCTGCTTGAGACGGCATGGCAGCGCGACGGCACTCACTGTCTCGCAATCGCCCCGGAACGCCGCTGCCGCCGGCGGGCGCTAAATCTGGAAGTTGAGCTCGCCCTGCAGCTCGTCGATGTCGGCGCGGATCTTGAGCTTTGGCTTTTCCAGCACCACGGTGGTATGAGGCTCGAGGCTGCGGGTGAGCCAAACGCTCGACCCAATGACCGAGTGATGGCCGATCACCGTGTTGCCCCCCAGCACCGTGGCGTTGGCGTAAATCACCACGTGGTCTTGAATCGTGGGATGACGCTTGTGGCCGCGAACCAGGTTGCCATCGCCATCGGTGGCAAAGCTGAGCGCGCCCAACGTCACGCCCTGATAGAGCTTGACGTGATCGCCGATCTCGCAGGTCTCGCCGATGACCACGCCCGTGCCGTGATCGATGAAAAAGTGCTGGCCGATCGTCGCGCCCGGGTGGATGTCGATACCGGTCTTGGAATGGGCCCACTCGGTCATCATCCGCGGAATGAGCGGCACTTCGAGCTCGTGCAGCGCATGGGCCAGGCGATAGACGGTCACGGCTTCGAGGCCGGGGTAGCAGAAGATCACTTCGTCGAGCGTGCGCACGGCCGGGTCGCCGTCGAGCGCGGCTTGCGCGTCGAGCGCCAATTGCTTGCGCAGCTCGGGCAGCTCTTCCAGGAACAAAATGGCCTTGGCCTGGCCGAGCGCCTCGAAGTCGTGATCGGGATTGCAATCGTGCGCGTAGCCGGCGTCGTGACGCAGGGCGCGGGCAATCTGCGTGGTGAGCTTGTCGTGCAGGCCGTCGATCAGGTCGCCCACGTGATAGGTCACGTTGCCGATGTGCAAGCCCTCGCGGCGGCGATAGCCGGGGTAAATGATTTCCTTCAGGTCTTCGATGGCCGCCGCCACCACCTCGTAGTTTGGCAGCGGGCAATGTCCCAGGTGGCTGATCGATGAGATCTCGGAATAGGTCTCGACGATGCGGGCGGTGAGCTCGGGAAGCTGTTCTTTCAAGCGAACGTCGGAAGCCATGGGCAAGAATTCCTGCTACGCTCGTAGCTCGTAACGGCGCTGGACCGGCTGGTCCAATAATGAAGCCAATTCGGAGAGCGGTGCGGTGGGAGGGGTGGAAACGTGCCGAAACCGTACGCCAAGTTCGTGTAGCCGTGCGGCTACTTCGTACAGGAGCACCGACAGCCGCGCGCCAGGGAGCTACTGGGCCGGACGTTCATGGTTTCGCACTTTCCGAGTGATCTGACTCGCCTTGTCAGCGAGTGCGACCACGTCGACTTGGTGGTTTGGGCAGGTAGGGGTTGCCTTGCCGGGTATCCTAGGCGGCTTACCCGACAAAATCAAGATACCTGGAATTGTCTTTCGGATGCCCATGGGTCCCAAGTTTAACCGGGCCAAGCGAAAAAGCCGGCCGGCCCCGGCGGCCGACCGAGACGGTGTCGACGCTGCCTGGCCAATTGCCAATCGAATCGGCGAACCGGCTATTCCTCTTCTTCCTCTTTGAGCACCGCCTTTTCGACGATTTCCTTTTGCACGTTGCCGGGCACGAGATCGTAGCGGCTGAACTCCATGGTGTAGCTGCCCTGGCCGCCGGTGATGCTCGACAGCGCGCGGGCATAGGTGGTCACTTCCGACAGCGGCACTTCGGCGGTGACGGTTTGCAGGTCGCCGCCGGCCGAGTCCATGCCCAGCACGCGTCCGCGGCGGCCTGACATGTCGCTGTTAATATCGCCCAGCTTGGCTCCCGGCACCGTCACGTGCAGAATCACCAGCGGTTCGAGCAGTCCTGGCTTGGCTTCCTGAAACACGTTACGAAAGGCCATCGAGCCGGCCGTCTTGAAGGCCGCTTCCGAGCTGTCGACCGGGTGGTGCTTGCCGAAAAAGACTTCCACCCCGACGTTCTGGATCTGGTAGCCGGCGATTACGCCCCGCTCGAGCCGCTCTTTGAAGCCCTTTTCGACCGCCGGGAGGAAGTTGTTCGGAATCGAGCCGCCGACGATCGAATCGACCCACAGGAAATTGTGCGCGCCGTCGTAGTGAAACTCGCGCATGCTCGGGAATCGCTCCTTCGAGCAAAACTGCGCGGGGTCGACCCCCGTGGGCAGTGGAAACAAGCGAATGTGCACTTCGCCAAACTGGCCGCGGCCGCCCGATTGCTTTTTGTGCCGGTAGCTCCCTTCGGCATTGTTCTGCACGGTCTCGCGATAAGGGATTTTCGGTTCCTTGGTGTCAACCTCGACCTTGTCGCGCCGCTTGAGCCGCTCGCGGATCATGAGCAGGTGCAGTTCGCTCATTCCGTTCATCACCAACTCGTGCGTTTGCGCTTCGCGATGCAAATGAACCGTGCCATCCTCTTCGACGATCTTGTGCAGCGCGCCCGACAGCTTGGCTTCGTCGCCGCGGCTCTTGGGCGTGACGGCCAGACCGACCATGGGCGTAGGCAGCTTGATGGCCGGCAGCGTTAATTCGCCCAGCGACAGCCCCGTGTGCAATTCATCGACCTTGGCCACGGCCACGATGTCGCCGGCCGAGGCGTGTTCGAGCGGATGCGTTTCACCGGCCTGCACGCTCAGCAGTTGATGCAGCTTGACGGCCTTGCGCGCGCCCGAGACGTGTACGTTCTCGTCTTTCTTGATCGAACCCGAGAAGATGCGGATGAAGCTCAGCTTGTGCACGAACGGATCGATGCGCGTTTTGAAGATTTGGGCGACCAGCGGGCCGGCCGGATCGACGTTGATCGGCACGTCCTGGCCCGCGTCGTTCTTGCCGGTGCGCTGGAGTTTGTCGGGCGCGAGGCAGCAGGCGCCCAGTCCGTCGAGCAGCTCGTGCAGTCCGACCTTCGATTTGGCCGATACCGAGAGCACCGGCACGAGGTTGCCGGCCGCCACCGAGTCGACCAGCAGCCGGGCGATTTCCTCGTCGCTGGGTAGTTGACCCTCGAAGTAGCGTTCGGTCACGGCTTCGTCGGCTTCGACGATGGCCTCGATGAGCGCGTCGCGCGTGGCCGCCACGTCGACCAGCGCGCCGTCGACTTTTTCCGGCGGGTGCAGCACGTCGACCACGCCTTTGAAGCCGGGCCCATGGCCCACCGGCACGTTGACGGGAATGCAGGATTTGCCGAACAGCTCTTGAACGGTCGCCAGCAGGGCCGGGTAGTCGACGTTGTCGGCGTCGAGCTTGTTGATGACGATTACGCGACCCAGGCCGCGGGCGCCGGCCTCTTGAAACACGCGGCGGGTGTTGACGCCGAGCCCTGAGTGGGCGTCGATCACGATCACGGCGGTATCGACCGCGTGCAGCGCGCCGAGCACCTGGCCGATGAAGTCGGGATAGCCCGGCGTGTCGATGAGATTGAAATGCTTGCCGCCGTGGTCGAAATGGACGACCGTGGACTCGATCGAGTGGTGGTGGTGTTTCTCTTCTTCGTCGAAGTCGCAGATGCTGGTGCCTTCGTCAACGCTGCCCACGCGTTTGACGGCTCCGGTGAAGTTCAGAATCGCGTCGGCCAGAGTGGTTTTGCCGGCCAGCCCGTGGCCGCAGAGGACAATGTTGCGGATATCTTGAACTTTCGCTTGCGACATGCGGAGATCCCTCCAGCTAAGTTTGCCTGGGCGCGCTGGCAGCCAGCGCGTCGGATAAGTTCAAAGTTCCCTCGTAGAGTGCACGTCCAATGATGCAGCCGGCAACTTTGGCGGCGGCCAGCCGCGCCACGTCGTCGGCCGTGGTAACGCCGCCCGAAGCGATCACTGGCAGGTCCACCGCCTGGACCATTTCCGCCAGCGCCGTCAAGTTCGGCCCGGCCAACATGCCATCGGTGGCGATGTCGGTGTAGATCAGCGCCGCGATCGGTTCGCCCTCGAACTGGCGGGCCAGTTCGACGGCCGATACGTGGCTCGTTTCCAGCCAGCCTTCGGTGGCCACGCGCCCGTCGCGCGCGTCGAGCCCCAGGGCCAACCGGTGGGGAAATTTCTGGCACATTTGCCGGAACCACTCGGGCTGCTTGAGCGCGAGAGTGCCGATCACCACGCGCTCCAGGCCGGCGTCGAGCAGCCGCCGAATCGTGGCTTCATCGCGCACGCCGCCGCCCAGCTCGCAAGGAATGTCGACGGCGGCGACGATCGATTCGATCGAGGCCCAATTCTCGACGCGGCCGGCGCGGGCTCCGTCGAGATCGACCAGATGCAGATACTCGCCCCCTTGATCGGCCCAGTGCCGGGCCATGGCCGCCGGATCGTTGCCAAAGACGGTTTCTCGGCCGTAGTCTCCCTGTTGCAGGCGGACGCACTGGCCGCCACGGAGATCGATTGCTGGCCAGATCTGCATGAGCGGCCTCGAACGCGCTGATTCCAGAAAAAAAGAGGGGCAATCAAAGAATATCCCACAGATATTTTAGAGTTGCAAGTATTGGCCCCGCCCCCGCTTGCACCCGCCTTGCTTGTGAGCCGCTAGGGCGACAGATACGATGGCACGCGCCGCTTTCGCGGACGTCTCGTCGCCTTGAGGGGCGTATACTTTCAGGTGGAGAAG
>CAZPED010000278.1:0-5763 GCA_964585335.1 uncultured Planctomycetaceae bacterium
GTGCTGATCGTCGACTCGGACGAGCGCGTCACGCCCGCCCTGGCCGACGAAATCAATCGCCTGCTGGCCGGCCAGCCGCGGCGCGACGGCTACCAGATCTATCGGGCCAACTACTTTTTGGGCCACCGCATTCGCTTCAGCAGTTGGGGGTGGGACAAGGTGCTGCGGCTATTCCGCCGCGACCTGGGCAGGTATATCGGCGAAAGCGATCATGCCGAAGTGCACGTCGCCACGGGAAACGTCGGCAAGCTCAAAGCCCGGCTCGAACACTTCACGTACTGGACCTACGACCAGTACTTCAGAAAACTGCACCGCTACACCGTACAAGGGGCCGAAAACAAGCGCGCGGCTGGCAAGCACGCCTCGCTGGCCTACATGCTGCTCAGCCCGCCGCTGCGGTTTCTGCATTGTTACATCATCCGCTTCGGCTTTCTCGACGGCATGGCCGGTCTGCAGGTGAGCATGTTGACGGGCGTCTCGTCGTTCGTAAAGCAGTGCCGGCTGTGGGAAATGGAGCACGCCATCGAGCAGCCCGACCCCGAGGCCGAGCACTTGCAGCAGAATGCCAACCCTCGCAAGGCCGCATGACGCTCTGCGGGCGGACGACCGCCGCTCGCCTCCGACTTAATCCGTTCCTCGCGAGAGCAAACCCATCGTGGCCGCGGCATCCAACAGCTACCGACGCATTCTCGTCGTGCGGAACGACCGCCTGGGCGACCTGGTGCTGACGCTGCCCGCGCTCGAAGCGGTGCGCCGCACCTGGCCCTCGGCCCACGTCACTGCCCTGGTCAGCCCCTACGCGGCGCCGCTGCTGGTCGATTCGCCGTATCTTGACGACTTGCTCGAAGACGACGCGGCACAATCGGCCTGGCAGCTCGGCCGGTGATTGCGGCAACAGCACTTCGATGCGGCGTTGGTCATCAACACCAGCAAGCGTGCCTGCCTGGCCGTTCGCCTGGCCGGAATTCCCACGCGAGTTTGCTGGGGCTACAAGCCGGTCGGCTGGCTGACGGGCAACCGCTGCGTTTATCTGCATCGCAGCCGCCCCCCGGTCCACGAGGCCCAGTTCGCCCTGGCGTTTGTCCGCCGCCTGGGAGCCACGGCACAACTGGCCGACACACGGCCCCGGCTCGTGGTCGACCCGCAGGCCACGCGCAGCGTGCTTCATAGAATCGAACGCGACCTGGGCACCCAGGGGCCGCTGTTCGGCGTGCACCCGGGCAACGGCAACAGCGCGTTCAACTGGCCGCTCGACCACTACGCCCAGCTTGTGTCGCGGCTGGCCGACCACGGCCGCGTGCTGGTCACTGGTAGCGCGGCTGAGCGCCCACTGCTTGAATCGTTGCGTGATCAGTTGTCGCCACGCGCCCGGGCCGAAGTCATGCTGGCAACCGATTTCACGCTGCCGGAGCTCGTGGCGGCACTGGGGCAACTGACGGCCCTGACGGCTTCGAGCACCGGCCCCTTGCATGTGGCCGCGGTGCTCGGCACACCGGTGGTGGGTCTGTTCAGCCCGCACCCGGCCCAGGTGCCCGCCAAGTGGTCGCCGCTGGGCGAGCAGCACACGGTGCTCGTGGCGCCGCTGGCCGCGGGACAAGACGCGCGCGTCGCCCGCGAGCAAGGCCAGGCCCTGATGGCCCGCATTAGCGTCGAGCAAGTGTTAGCCGCCAACCTGCAATATGCCGCCGCGCAGTCGGGCCGACTGCCGAGTGGGGACCGTAATTCGTCTCAAGCCGCCTAAGGAGCCATGCTCGATGAGTCGTTACCGGATGTTCGATCGCCGTCAAATCGCCCTGGCCGACCTGGCCGAGCGCGGGCACGACTTGCGCGCCGCCGACTGCAAAACCCTGACGGCGCCGTTTGCCGAGTATCAACATCCGGAGTTCGAACAGCTGGTCGGCCACCTGGTGACGGCCCGGCGGCAGCGCCGGCCGGTCGTGATGATGATGGGCGGCCATGCCATCAAATTGGGCCTGTCGCGTTACATCATCGACCTGATGGAACGGCGGCTGGTCACCCACGTGGCGACCAATGGCGCGGGCATCATTCACGACTTTGAACTCGCCCTGGGAGGCGGCACCAGCGAAAACGTCTCGAAGTGGATCCAGCGCGGACAGTTCGGATTGTGGCGCGAAACCAGCCGACTGAACGACATCATTTTTTCAGGCGCCAACCGCGGCGAGGGGCTGGGCGAAGCCGTGGGCCGGGCCATTGAAGACGAGACGATGGAATACCGGCACCTGAGCATTGCCGCCGCCGGGTGGCGCCTGGGCATACCGGTCACCTCGCACGTTGGTATCGGCAGCGACATTATTCATGCGCACGCCAACTGCGACGGCGCCGCATTGGGCGCCACGAGCTACACCGACTTTTTGATCTTCGCGCAGAGCATCTCACAACTCGAAGGCGGCGTGTTCCTGAACGTCGGGTCGGCCGTGGCCGGCCCCGAGGTATATCTCAAAGCGCTGTCGATGGCTCGCAACGTCGCCAAGGCGCGCGGCCAGAAGATTGCCGACTTCACGACCGCGGTCTTCGACCTGGTCGAACTACCACCCAATTTCCGCCAGGGACCGCCGTCGAAGGATCACCCTCAGTACTATTACCGTCCGTGGAAGACCATTCTGGTGCGGACCGTGGCCGACGGCGGGCGCAGCTACTTCTTCTCGGGCGATCTCAGCTCGACGCTGCCTAGCCTGTGGCGCCGCTGCGTCGTGCGGCAGAGCACGGTCACGGCGCAAGCGGCCTAGCCCCGGCACTCAACGTTGCGCTGGCCAACTGTTCGATCGTGGCGGCGGCGGCCAGCAGATCGTCGACCGTGTGGTCGGGCGTGGCATCGCCGACGTCGCCGCCAGCCATTCCCGTGCGGACGAGAATTGTCCGGCATCCGGCGGCCCGGCCGGCGACAATGTCCGACAGCTTATCGCCCACGACAATGCTGGAGGCCAGATCGATGGCGTGCTCCTCGGCGGCTCGCAGCAGCATGCCCGGCGCCGGCTTACGCAGCGGCGAGTCGACGCGATACTGCGGCACTTCGGCCTGGGGATGAAACGGGCAGCAGTAGACGGCGTCGATCGTCACACCCTGGCTGGCTAGCAGTTCGACGAGCGCGGCATTGAATGCGTGCATCTGCTCGACTGTGAAATAGCCGCGCGCTACGCCCGACTGGTTCGTGGCGATAATCAACCGGTATCCCGCGGCGGCCATGCGTCGCAAACCTTCGACGGCGCCGGGCAACAACTCGAGGTCGGCCACGCGGTGAACGAAGCCAGGGTCGCGGTTGATGGTACCATCGCGATCGAGGATCACGGCCCGGCTGATAGCCACGTTCTGACTCCTCCCTGCAAGCTTTCGCAGACCCGGGGGAACTGGCGTTTCCCAGTTTCCTGGAAATGCGTATCTTCTGGCTGCACCGTGGAAGACGCCGCTGCAGCTTATCGCCCGAGGAGTGCCGATTGAAGATCGGAATCTTTATTCCCAATTGGATCGGTGACGTCGTGATGTGCACGCCGGCGTTGCGTGCGCTGCGTCGTCATTTCGGATCCGGCGCTCAGCTCGTGGGCGTCATGAAGCCCTATGTGGCCGACGTGCTGGCCGGCACTACGCTGCTTGACGAGCAGGTACTGTTCGATCGCAAGTCGGCCGACCCCCAACATCACGGCGGCGCCGTGCTGAGCGCGCTCAAGGCACACAGGCTCGATAGCGTCGTGCTATTTACTCATTCGCTGCGCAGCGCTTACCTGGCCTGGCGCAGCGGCGCGCCACAGCGCGTGGGCTACGTGCGCCGCGGCCGTGGGCTGTTGCTGACCCACAAGCTGTATCATCCGCGCCAGGGACGCAAGCGGCTGCCCGTCCCGGCGATCGACGAGTATTTGCAACTGGCCTACGCGGCCGGTTGCCCGCCCGAGTCGCCGCGCCTGGAGCTGGCCACTTTGCCGGCCGACGAAGCGGCGGCCGAGGCGGTGTGGAGCAAACATCGCTTGCCGGCCGGCGATCAAGTCGTGGTGCTCAACTCGGGCGGAGCCTACGGCGCCGCCAAGCTTTGGCCGAGCGCTCATTTTGCCGAGCTCGCCCGACGCATCGTCGATCACGCGCCGCTCAGCGTGCTGGTGACCTGCGGACCGGCCGAACGCGAGGTGGCGCGCGAAATCGTGCGCCTGGCAAATCATCCGCGCGTGGTCAGCCTGGCCGACGAGCCGCCTTCGATCGGTCTGACCAAGGCCTGCATCCGCCGCAGCCGACTGCTGGTTAGCACCGACAGCGGCCCGAGGTTCTTCGGCATCGCCTTCGGGCTGCCCGTCGTATCGCTGTTTGGCCCCACCGACGTGGCCTGGACGCGTTCACACGCGACCAACGAAGTTTGCCTGAGCCATGCGGTGCCCTGCGGTCCTTGTGGCCGGCGCGTCTGCCCCTTGGGCCATCACGATTGCATGCGCTTGCTGAGTGTCGAACGGGTGTATGCGACCGTGCGTGAGCAACTGGGCCGGCATGCCAGCCCGCAAGCCGCTTGATCAAGCGTGCCAGTCGGCTGGTCCGACATTTGGCCAGGTACGGCTAGCGCGGCGATCGTTAGAGCACGTGAATGGCGTTGACCACCTCGACGCCCTCGGCGCCTTCGACCGCCTCGACCGCGTGCTTGACGACTTCCTGCGCGAGTTGCTTGTGATAGAAGCTGGAGAGCGTGCCGTTGATCCGCAACGTCTCGTTCTCGTGGGCCACGCGCAGATAGCGCAGCGCGTAGATCGGACTGGCAGACAACGCCTGCTGCGCTCGATCCTTAACATCTTTTGCCGAAATGAGGGGCATGAGATGTTGCCTCCCTCCTTGGATAAAAACTCTAACTCGATACGGATCGATGTGATCGAGGGTTTCGCCGGAGGAGCCTCTTCCGCAGACTTCGCAGGCACGATCACGCACCCCACGACAACCGGCTGCACGGCGGCTGCCGCGGGGGCTTCGACCGTTCAATTTAGTGGACAAGCAGGTCTTGTCAACTGTGCTCGCGCAATGCTAACGCGTGCCAACACGCCCACTGGCGTGCGGTCAAAATGGACCAGTTGCTAGCTGCCAATCGCCCCCGGGGCGACTAGCGGATCTTGCCGATCTTGGCCAGGAACGCGATCACTTCGTCGGCCAGCGTGTCGGCATCCTTCTTGCCAGCATCGAGCACGAGCTCCGGCTTAGCCGGCGCTTCGTAAGGATCGTCGATGCCGGTGAAGCCCTTGATTTCGCCGGCTCGCGCCTTCTTGTACAAACCCTTGGGGTCGCGCGCTTCGCATACCTCGATGGGGGCATCAACGAAGATTTCGATAAAGTCGCCCTCGGGCATCGTGGCCCGCACCGCGTCGCGGTCGCGACGATAGGGGCTGATGAAGGCCGTCAGCGTGACCAGGCCGGCGTCGGCAAACAGCTTGGCCACGGCGCCAATGCGGCGAATGTTCTCTTCGCGGTCCTGGGCCGAAAAGCCCAAGCCGAAACGCTTGGCGAACTCCTCGCCGTGCCGCTCCTTGAGCATGCCGGGTCCGGCGTTCAGGCCGTGGCGCAGGTTGTCGCCGTCGAGCACGAAGCTGTGCAGGCCGCGCTTGTGGAGCTTGTGGTCGACCAGGTTGGAGACGGTGCTCTTGCCGCACGCGCTCAGGCCGGTGAACCAAATGACACAACCCTTGTGCTTGTTGAGCTGCTCGCGCTCCTCGCGGCTGACGCTGTGTTCGTGCCAGTGGACGTTGGTGTCGTTGGTCATGGCGAGTCTGATGCTCCTAACAAGGG
>CAZPED010000279.1:0-5757 GCA_964585335.1 uncultured Planctomycetaceae bacterium
CCCGCAGTCCCGACGTGGAAGCGCTGGTGCAGAACTGGGTGCGCGAGCACGACGCCGAAGTGCAGGGGAGCCTGACCCAGCTGCAACAAGCGGCCAGTCGGTTTCCAGCCCCCTTGGACCTGGCGCAATCGGTCGTGCTCGAAGGTGAGCCGGGCAACCTGATTCTGCAACAGATCGCTGCCGAGCAGGACGACCTGGTCGTGATTGGCGCCTACCGCAAACGCACGCTCGCGACGGCCATCTTCGGCAGCACGTCCGAAGCGGTGCTGAATCATGCCGGTTGCTCGGTGCTGGTGGTGCCGCACCCCGAAGCGCCCTAGTGCCCGCTTGCCGCGCTAGTAATCGCTGAGCCTGCGGAGCGGAAATGCCACGCGCAGGGCGTTGATGACCGCGGCCAGGTCAATCACCTCTTGCGTTAGCGCGCCGGCGACGGGGGGCAGCCAGCCGGCAGCGGCCAGCCCCATGCCGACCATGCTGAGTAGCATGCCGCCGACGGCACTTTCCAGTGCGATTCGCCGCATCCGCCGTCCGATGTGCAAGAACTCGTCCACCCGTTTGAGCGAGCTGTCCATAATCACCGCGCCCGCCGCTTCGCTAGTGATGTCGCTATTCTGACCAAACGCCACGCCGACCGTGGCGGCGGTTAGTGCTGGCGCATCGTTGATGCCGTCGCCCAAGAATAGCGTCTTGTGACGTCTGGTCTCCTCGCGCACCAGATTAAGCTTGTCCTCGGGGCTTTGATTGGCCCAGACCTCTTGAATGCCCACTTGCCGGGCCAGGTAGCGCACCTCCGACTCGCGGTCGCCAGAGACGAGCATCACCCGCTCGAAATGATGCTTGGGCGCCAAGTGCCGGATGAAGGGCAGCCCGTCGCTGCGGGCCTCGTCGTGAAAAACGTAGGTGGCCGCGTATTTGCCGTCGATGGCAATGCTGCATTCCAAGCCGTCGCTTACCTGGGGCATTTGCGCCGCCGGGTCGGCCAACAGCATCTGGGCGCGGCTGGTAACCCAGATTTGCCGCCCCTCGACTACGCCGTGCAATCCCTCGCCGGGGTGCTCGCGCATGCTGCTAGCCGTAAAGAGCTGGATGCCGCGATGCTGGGCGCGGGCGGTGACTGCCGCGGCCAGCGGGTGCTTGGAATAGAGTTCCAGGCTGGCCGCCAGGGCCAATACGGTGTCGGCATCGTTAGGGCCAGCGACCAGCTCCTCGACCAGCTGCGGTTTGCCGTAGGTCAACGTGCCCGTCTTATCGAGGATCATCGTGCGGCACTCTTCGACTTGTTCGAGCACCGCCGGATCTTTGATGACCACGCCGCGGCGGGCCGAGAGCGAGATAGCGCCGATGATCGCCACCGGTATGCCGATCAGCAGCGGACATGGCGTCGCCACGACCAGCACCGCCAAGAACCGCTCGGGGTTGCCGCTTGCCAGCCACGCCGCCACGGCAATGCCCACGGCCAGCGGCGTGTACAGCGCTCCCAACCGGTCGCCCAAGCGCCGGATCTGCGGACGCTGCTGCTCGGAAAGCCGCATTACGCCCATGATTTTCGCGTAGCGCGAGTCGACGGCCAGCCTCTGGGCGACGATCGTCAGTGCCGAGTCGCCATTGATGGCGCCCGACAACACTTGCGAGCCGGGCGTCTTGGACATCATGAACGGCTCACCGGTCAAGTAAGATTCGTCCATCACGCCATGCCCTTCAACGACCACGCCGTCGACCGGGCAGATCTCGTGGGGCAGGATGACACAGCGATCGCCGACGGCGATTTGATCGAGCGCGACGTCAATCAGCCCCCCGTCCACCTGCCGGTGCGCGATCGATGGCACCCGGCGCGCCAGGGCGTCGAGCACCGAGGAAGCGCTGCGCACGGCGTACGTTTCGAGCGCGCCGCCGCCAGACAGCATCAGGATCACCAGCGCCCCGGCCAGGTACTGTTGCAAGACGACCGAAGTGACGATCGACATGCCGGCCAACAGGTCAGAGCCAAAACCGCGGCGAACCGTTCTGGCCACCAGGGCAATCAGCAGTGGCACTCCCCCGACGGCCAGCACCACATAGAGAGGCGCCTGGCTCACATCCGCATCGGCCCCGATCGCGAACCGCAAGACCAGGTGCGCCGCGATGCCCGCCAAGGCTAGCCCGGCGATCCAGGCGTCCTGGCTCTTGGCAACCGCCTGCCAGACTGCCGCCCATCGTCCGGCAGGCATCGCCGACAAACCGGGAAGCAAAGAAATCATTTGGCTGGTTGCGGCAGATCGCGGACGACTTTGTGACAGTTAACGCAGCTCAGCGTTAACTGCACGTAAGCCAGCGCGGCGCCATCCAAGTTCTTGTCTTCGGCCATCTTCACGAGCTGCTGATTGGCACTTTGAAAGATCTGCAACTGCGTGCGGTATTCCGGCACTCCCGACCGCACCCACTTTTCCATTTGGGTCAGGGCGTTCATCGAGCGGGCCGGTTTGGCAATCGCGTCATAATCGCCGGTGGCCAGCCCTTGCAGAATCTTCTGGCTGTACTCCATTTTCTTCTCCATCCAGAAGCTCCCCTTGGGCTCCTGTTCGGGCTCCGCGCCCCGCGTCGACGCAACCATCATTAGCGGCACCAGACACAGCAGCGTTTTCCAATGCGTGCTCATTTTCCCGACTCCATCCTGGGTGAAGTAATGTCAGACTGGGCTACTCAAGACTACTTCGTGGCTGAATTGCAACTGCCAGGCCGCAATGGGGTTCGATGCTTAAATCCCCAGGCAAGCAGACTTTGCAGCATGGCGACAGCACCCGGCAGTGTGCTCCAGGGCGCGCTAGCCGGAGCACTACCGCACGCAAGCCGCCGTCGCCTTGGCCGTCAAAATTGGTCAGCGAGCCTGGAATTCGGCCGCGAACGCCTTCGGATTCAACTCTTCACCCGTCGCGAATTTGGTCAGCTCGTTCCAGCTCAAACGGGCGCCAGGGCCAAACACCTTGGCCCGCATGAACTCGCCGACCTGCGGGTTGTTGGTATAGAACGCGCTCGCGGCATCAGGGTTGTGCAGCACTTCGCGGGCAATCGTGGCATGAACCTGACAGGCAAACAACTGCCCCATCATGTAGTTGTGGTAGTAGGCCGGCGCCGACACGATGTGAATCTTACTCGCGTAGTCCGGAGCGTTGCGCCCGTTGGGATGCTTGATTAGTTGGTATTTCTCGACCAGGTCCCACCACAGGTCGTTCAGGTCTCGACCGGGATCGTCGTACAACGCCTTTTCGAACCGCAACATCACCTGGCACCACCGCGAGAAGATCAACAGCTGGTTGCGGCGCATCTGGGCGCCGGTCTGGCTGTAGGCCTTTACGTCGGGCACGTTCACGCCCATGGCCACCAGCCACTCGCCGCTTTTTGAAAAGCGCTCGAACATCATGGCCACCCCCTCGGTGGTCAGAATGTGGGAGTTCACCCGCAGCACGTAGGGCAAATCGCGGGGTATGTACTTACTGCTGTAAACCGAGTGTCCCAGTTCGTGCAGCATGGTGCCCATCCAGTACTCGTTCGGCACGATGTTCGCCAGCACGCGCACGTCCCCCTCACGATCGATGTCGGTGCAAAACGCGTGCGGGCTTTTGCCCGGCTTCTCGTACAAATCGCTCCGCTCGATCACGTCGTCGATCGGCAGGTCGATACCCTTATAGAACTTGCGGCACAGGGCCAGGATGTCGCGGTCGGCAAATACCTTGTCCAGGCTCGTGTCGAACACGGCCGGCGACTCCTGGAAAAACGGGTCGTGATAGTGCCACGGCTGCAGCTCGTCGACGTCGATGGCGTAGTCGAGTGCCAGGCGGGCGTCGATTTGCTTCTTGGCCGCCGCAAATGGCTCGCGCGTCAAATCATCGAGTTGGTCGAACAACTTGAGCACCTGCTCCTGATCTTGCTCGTTGATGTAGAGCATCATCGCGTGATAGCTCTTGAACCCCAGCTTGCGGGCAGCCTCGTTGCGCAGCAGGGCGAGCTGCCGCAAATCGGCCTCGACGACTTTGCCCACGCCCTTGCTCGACTCCCACACTTCGCGGCGCTCGGCCGAGTTCTTCGACTCCTTGAGCACCTTACGCACCTGGCTGTCGGGAATCTCCTTGCCGCCCAGCCGTGCCCGATAGACGTTGAACGACTTCTCGATTTCGTTCGCTTTCGAGGTAATCCGTTTGAGCAGCTCGGGATCGACCTGTTTCTCCAGGTAGCCGCGATAGAGTAGCTCGATCTGTCGGGCCAGGAGCGGCTCTTTCGGTTTGTCGGCGCGAATCGACTTGAGCTCGGCGAAGCGGGCCCGGTCCGACAGCGCCTGGTCGTACTTGTTCTGAGCCTCGACCTTGGCCGCAAAGTCCTCGTCCTTGCCGCTGGTGTTGGCCTTCCACCAGGCCAGGTTAGCCGCGATTTCCAAGGGCCGCACCTGTGCTTCGTGGTGGGCAATAAAGGCACGCGCCCGCGCGTCGGCCGTCGCGGCCTGATCGGCGCCCACCGCGGCGGCCTGCCAGCCGATTGCCAACACGCCAAGCACTCCCCAAACCGTCCAGGTACGCGCGAGTTTAATCATGGCTGAGATCCCAGTTGCCAGGGGGCCCTGTAGCGGGCGTTTCTTCCAGGACGACGGCCCGCCGGCGTTCAAGGCTCGACGGGCCCCGCCACCTTAATGGAAATCCCCGCGATTACAAGCCGCCCGCGGCCGGGATGCGCGATTGGAAATCGATCGTTTTCGGTGTACAACACAAGGGTCGTCCCAATCGCGTCTCTGCTCGAGGTATCGGCTCGTGATCACGTCGCCAACGGCAGCTTCCACCGCCCCCAATTGCGAGGTCGTCATTCGTGGCGGCCAGGTCTTTGACGGCTCGGGGGCGCCTGGCGTCGTGGCCGACGTGGCCATCGACCAGGGCAGGGTGCAGGCCGTCGGCGGCCGGCTTCCGCAACAGGGCCAGCGCGAAGTGGACGCCACGGGATGCTGGGTCATGCCCGGCATGCTCGACATCCATACTCATGACGATGCCGAGGTCGAGGCGCTGCCGGGCCTCGAGGAGTCGGTGCGGCACGGCGTGACCACCGTGGTAATGGGCAATTGCTCGCTGTCGGTTGCGCTGGGCACCAAGAAGAACATTCTCGACCTGTTCTGCCGCGTCGAAAGTCTGCCCCGCGACGTGCTGTCGAACTGGCTGGGCGACGAAGTGCCCTGGAAGGGCGTGCGGCAATACTACGACCACCTGGAGACCCTCAACCTGGGTCCTAACGTGGCCACGCTGATCGGCCACTCCGACGTTCGCTCGCACGTGATGGGCATGGAGCGCAGCCTGACGGTGCCCACGCCGCCAGCCGACGAAGTCCGCGCCATGCAAAAGATCGTTCACGATGCGCTCGCCGAGGGCTACCTGGGCTTGTCGATCGACATGCTGCCGTGGCACCGCCTCGACGGCGAACCCTTTCGCGGCATCTCGGTTCCCTCGCAGCATGCCCGGCCGCCCGAGTACCGCAGCCTGGCCAACGTGGTGCGCGAGCGCGAGCGGGTACTACAAGCCACTCCCAACGCCCTGACCAAGAGCACCGTGGCCCTGCTCGGCATGTTGAGCACGGGCGTGGGGCGCAAGTCGCTGCGCACGACAATCGTGGCGGCCATGGACGTGAAGACCGATCGCAAGGTCTATAAAATCGCCACGATGGGTGGAGCGGTCTTGAATAAGCTGTTTCGCGCCAACATCCGCTGGCAGGCGTTGGCCGAGCCATTCTTGAACTATTGCGACGGCG
>CAZPED010000280.1:0-5737 GCA_964585335.1 uncultured Planctomycetaceae bacterium
GCTGGGCCTCGACCCGGGCAAGCAGCTGATCTCGCCGATCGGTCGCCCGCTCAAGCTTGCCGACGGCCGGCCGATCGGCCAGGTGCTGCGCCGGCCAGCCTAGCCTATCGTTCGGCCGCCCTGCCCCACTGCGCTGTGCTCGGATGGCAAGTGTAGCCGGCGGAGCGCTAGCGTTTGACGCGCGCCGTCAGCTTCGAGACGACGGCCGAGTATTCCTTGCGGGCATTGGTCAGACCGGCGGCGGTCTTTTTGCCGGGGCCGTTCACGTAATCGAGCACGATCTTTTCGGCGTCGATGAATTCCTGGGTGATGTCGGCCACCTCGGCGGCGATGTCGATGGGAATGTTCGTCACGCCGTTGGCATCGCCGTGCAGCAAGTCGCCGGGGTTCACGACCAGGCCGCCCACGCGCACCGGCAGGCCGATGTGCAAAATGTGGCAACAAGCATGCGAGCAAATCGTCGAGCCGGTGAACACCGGATAGTCGAGCGCTTTGACTTGCAGCAGGTCGCGGCCGCCCCCCGAGGTGATCAGCCCCGAGGAGCCGAACGCCTTGTAGGTCGAGCACATCACTTCGCCGAACGTGGCGCCCACGGCCGGATCGTCGAGGTCTTGAAACACTACGACCGCCGGGCCAGGCAGCGCGGCAAAGCCCTCGACCTGGTGCTCCATCGTACCGTAGGCATCGCCCGTGCCGGGAAACGCGCCCGAGCGAAACGAGGCCGTGCTGGCAAAGCCGACCATGGGGGGCATTTCGGGGAAGGCCGACTTGATCGAACCGTTCATAAACCCGGCGTAGCGCGGCCGCACGTCGAACAACTCAATGACGTTGCAAATCGTGGGCGTGTCGTACAGGGCCAAACGCTGGAGAGTCTCGGGGGTGATCGACATGCGGATGCTCTCTGCTGCTGAAGGTGGGAGTGACCTTGCGTGGCGGTGATGACGTTCGAGTTTAGGGTTCGCCGCGCGGAATGCAAGCGGCCGTCGACATCGCGCGACGCGCGTGCCGAAGTCTTGCCCGCGCTGAACCGCCTGACGCCAGGCCCTCCCCGCTCCGCCGCCCCGACTACATGTCGTAGTACAGGCAGAACTCGTAGGGGTGCGGGCGCAGCCGCATCGCGTCGACTTCCTTCTCGGTCTTGTACCAGATCCAGGTGTCGATCACGTCGGGCGTGAACACGTCGCCGCGGAGCATGAACTCGTGGTCGCGGCGCAGCGCGCCCAGCGCCTCCTCGAGCGAGCCGGGGGTCTTGGGCACCTCGGCCAGTTCCTCCGGCGCCAGGTCGTAAATGTCCTTGTCGAGCGGATCGCCCGGGTTGATCTTGTTTTGAATGCCGTCGATCACGGCCATCAGCATGGCCGAAAAAGCCAGGTAGGGATTGCAGCTGGGATCGGGACAGCGGAACTCGACCCGCTTGGCCTTGGGGCTGGGGCTGTACATCGGAATGCGACAACTCGCCGAGCGATTGCGCTGCGAGTAGGCCAGGTTGACCGGCGCCTCGTAGCCCGGGACCAAGCGCTTGTAGCTGTTGGTCGTGGGGTTGCTGAAGGCCAGGATGGCCGGGGCGTGCTTGAGCAGCCCGCCAATGGCGTGCATGGCCATCTCGCTCAGCCCGGCGTAGCCGCTGCCGGCAAACAGCGGGTTGCCCCCTTTCCACAGCGAAATGTGCGTGTGCATGCCCGAGCCGTTGTCGCCGTAGAGCGGCTTGGGCATGAACGTCACGGTTTTGTTGTGGCGGGCGGCGACGTTCTTGATGATGTACTTGTAGATCATCATGTTATCGGCCATTTTCACCAGGTCGGCGAAGCGCAGGTCGATTTCGCTCTGGCCGCCGGTGGCCACCTCGTGATGCTGGGCCTCGACGTCCAGCCCAGAGTCGATCATCGTCTGCATCATCTCGTTGCGGATGTTCATCATCTGGTCGGCCGGCGGCACCGGGAAGTAGCCTTCCTTGTAGCGCAGCTTGTAGCCCAGGTTGGGGCGCTCGTCGCGGCCGCGATTCCACTCCCCTTCGATGCTGTCAATGTGGTAGTAGCCTTCGCGGGCGTTCTGGTCGAAGCGCACGTCGTCAAAGATGAAGAACTCGGCTTCGGGTCCGATGTAGCAGGTGTCGGCAATCCCCGTGCTCTTCAGGTAGTTGACCGCCTTGCGGGCCACGTTCCGCGGATCGCGCGAATAGTCTTCGCGGGTGATAGGATCCTGGATGTTGCAGATCATCACCAGCGTCGGCAGCTCGGTGAAGGGGTCGAGAAACGCCGTGTCGGGCTGGGGCACCACGAGCATGTCGCTTTCGTTGATGGCTTGCCAGCCGCGAATGCTGGAGCCGTCGAAACCGAGGCCATCCTCGAAAACGTCTTCGACCAATTTGCTCACGGGAATGGTGAAGTGTTGCCACAGGCCCGGAAAGTCCATGAACCGCAAGTCGACGGCGCGAACGTCTTTTTCGCGGCAGAGCGCCAGTACTTCTTTGGGGGTCATGCTCGTGTCCTTCGCCATGATGTCACCGTGAGTAATTGAGGAAAGCTGGAGCTGTGCGCGAGCGTGAACCCTTTGACGTAGAAGTGCGGAAACGCGCCGGCACGCAGAGGGACGCCTCTAGCGTGCATCATAGGGAATTGAAAGCGCGACGCAACTGGCGCGCTTCATGGCGCGCCGCGGCGCGCAAGCGCGTAAAAAACCCTGGCCAGAGCAGGGCAGCTCTGGCCAGGGCGGAAACACCGTCCCACGGCACCCCAGGGTGTGGAGCTGTGGGACGCACAACTACTTGATAAAGAGCATCTCACGGTAAGTTGGCAGCGGCCAGAGGTCGTCGGCCACGATCGTTTCCAGCTTATCGGAGACCTCGCGTACTGCTTTCATAGCAGGAATCACTTCGACTTGGAAGTGTTTGGCCTCGGCCAACAGGTCGCCGTGGCCGTGTTTCGAACTGGCCGCCTCGAGGTCGGTAATGGATTTTTCCAGTTCGCCCACCAGTTGGGTGACCGTTTTTAGCGTGGTCAAATCCGGATTTCCGCCCAAAGCGGCCTTGAGCGAGGCGGCCGTCGAGGCTAGTTCGCCCTGGTACCGGTAGGCGGCCGGCAGAATCATGGTTTTGGCTATGCTAAGCGCGGCTTGGGTCTCGGTGTTGATGTCCTTGCAGTACCGTTCGACGTAGATGTCGTACCGGCTGTGCAATTCGCGCTCGCTGAGCACACCGTACTTGCCGAACAGCTCGACGCTTTTCTTCGAGATCAAGGCCGGCAGTGCCTCGACCGTGTTGCGCAGGTTCGGCAACCCGCGGCGGGCGGCTTCTTCGTGCCACTCGCTGCTGTAGTTGTCGCCGTTGAAGATGACGGCCTTGTGCTCCTTGACCACGTCTTGCAGCACCTTCTGCACCGCGGCGTTCAGCTTGCCCGGGTCGCCGCCCGTGGCCTTTTCCAGAGCCGAGGCAATGTAGTCCAGGCTCTCGGCCACGATCGTGTTGAGCACGACCAGCGGACCGGCGATCGATTGGCTGGAGCCCACGGCGCGGAACTCGAACTTGTTGCCGGTGAAGGCGAAGGGGCTGGTGCGGTTACGGTCGCCAGCATGCTTGGGCAGCGGCGGCAGCGTGTCGACGCCGATGGTGAGCGTGCCGGCCTGCTTCGAGCTGGTAGCGCCCCCCTTCTCGACCTGCTGGAACACGTCGGCCAACTGGTCGCCCAGGAAGATCGAAATGATCGCCGGCGGAGCCTCGTTGGCGCCCAAGCGATGGTCGTTGCCGCTGAAGGCCACGGCCATGCGCAGCAGGTCGGCGTGCAGGTGGACGGCGCGAATCACGGCCGCGCAGAACACCAGGAACTGGGCATTGTCGTGCGGGTTCTCGCCCGGCTCGAGCAGGTTGCCCACGTTGCAACCCAGCGACCAGTTGACGTGCTTGCCCGAGCCGTTGATGCCGGCAAAGGGCTTTTCGTGCAGCAGGCAGGCCATGCCGTACTTTTGCGCCACGCGCTGCAGCGTGAGCATGATCATCTGCTGGTGGTCGGTGGCCACGTTGGCGTTCTCGTACACCGGGGCCACTTCGTATTGGGCCGGGGCCACTTCGTTGTGCCGGGTCTTCACCGGCACGCCCAGCTTGTACAGCTCGCGCTCGGTTTCGAGCATGCAAGCCAGTACCCGCTCGGGAATGGCGCCAAAGTAATGATCCTCGAACTCCTGACCCTTGGGCGGCCTGGCTCCGTAGAGCGTGCGGCCCGTGGCGATCAGGTCGGGGCGGGCAAAGTAGAAGTTCCGATCGATCAGGAAGTATTCCTGCTCGGGGCCGGCCGTGGCCGTTACCGGGCTGGTGTTCGAATGGCCGAACAGCTTCAGGATCCGCTGGGCCTGCTTGTTCAGGGCCTGCATCGACCGCAGCACGGGGGTCTTCTTGTCGAGCGCCTCGCCGGTCCACGAGCAGAAGGCCGTGGGAATGCAAAGCGTCGTGCCGTTGGGGTTTTCCAGAATGTAGGCCGGGCTGGTTGGATCCCAGGCCGTGTAGCCGCGGGCTTCGAACGTGGCGCGGATGCCGCCCGAGGGGAAGCTCGACGCGTCAGGTTCGCCTTGGATCAGCTCCTTTCCCGAGAACTCGGCAAGCGCGCTGCCGTCGTCGCTGGGGTTGAGGAAGCTGTCGTGCTTCTCGGCCGTCAACCCGGTGAGCGGATAGAACACGTGGGCATAGTGGGTGGCGCCCCGCTCGATGGCCCAGTCCTTCATAGCCGAAGCCACGGCGTCGGCGACGCTCGCGTCCAGCTTCTCGGCGAACTTAATGGTTCGTTGCAAGGCTTTATAGACGCTCTTGGGCAAGCGGTCTTTCATCGCCTTGTCGCTGAATACGTTCGAGGCGAACAGCGCCCCCGACGGGGTTTCCCTGAAGTCCAGGGCCTGCCCGTTCGATCTGTAGTTGGTTACCGCCGTAATGGCGTCCTGGCGTGCACTACTCAAGGTCACGACTCCTAGCAAAAAAGTAGAGGGACATTTTGGACGACGCGCGCAATGCGTCGGAAGTCTAAAAAGCAAACGACATGCCGCGTCGCGCTGGCCGCCTCACCAGTCGCGCCTTGGGTCGCAATAACTCAAACCGTGCTAGCGGCTTACAAATTACGTTTGAATTTGCCGCCAACGATCCGCCCAGAGGCCCCCGCCTAAGGAATAGGCAAGTGCAAGCCGCCGATCAGTTTAGCGGCTGAGTTTCTAAGCACAAGCGCCGGCCCGCCGGCGATGAACTTTCAGGCCCGATCCGAGGCCTCGGCGATGGCCGGATCGGGCACGGCGGCGCCCCTCGTGCGGCGTGACCCAAATCGCTCGGCCAGGGCCAAAAATGCCGGCACCAGGATCGGCCGCACCACGCAGGTATCGAGCATCACGCCCAGCGACAGGGCAAATCCCAGCTCGAGCATCCCCCGCAACGTCCCGGTCATCATCGAGACGAACGTGCCGGCCATGATCACGCCGCAACTGGTAATGATGCCCCCGGTGCGGGCCACCGCCCGGCGAAGCCCTTCGAGCGGCCCAAAACGCTGTTGCTCCTCGAAAACCCGGGTCACCAGGTAGATATTGTAGTCCTCGCCGACGGCGATCAGGATGACGAACAGGAAGATCGGTACTTTCCAGTCGAGCCCGAAGTACGTGTCGCCGTAAAGCTGCTGGAACACCAGCTGGGTGACGCCGATCGTGACGTAGTAGCTAAACAGCACCGACAAGATCAGGTAGAGGCAAACCACGGGTCGCCGCAACAGCACCA
>CAZPED010000281.1:0-5728 GCA_964585335.1 uncultured Planctomycetaceae bacterium
CTGCTGCGAGGCGTCCACTTATTCATGATAATCAGCGGCCACGGCGGCTGCCGCGCAAATTCCCTCGCGATCTGACCGCTAGCGGTCGGCCGGTTGGACCGCTTGTGCCGGTAAATTGGCCGGTGAGCCGGCCCCCTGGGCCGCTAGACCAACCCCAGCGCGATTTCCTAACATGGGCCCATCTCCATGCAACACCCCAGTGTCTGCCGATGCCCGAACGTGATCCCCCCACATCTCAGAGTGCCCTGGCCCAGGAGCTGCTGGGTTACCTGAACTTTTCGTCCGGCACGCCGGACGCCAAGTTTTTACGTAACCTGAACGCCCTGTTCGCCTCGCTGGGGAGCGGCGACGACGAGTCGGACGGCACGCTGGCGGCACTGGGCGCCACGCTGACCGATCGGCTGGGCGAGCTGTCCAGCCAAGGGGGGGCCTTTGCCGATTGCCAGCAGGCCCAAGCCGTGTTGCGGCTGGCGCTGGCCGAGTTCCCGGCCCGCTACCGGCAGTTCCACCGCGACTTGCTGTTTCATCAGTCCGACAGCGCCTTGTGGCGGCCGCTGTTTGTCGGACGGGTATTCGAGGCGGTGCTGTCCCAGGCGGGGCCCTGGGACGAGACCGATCGGATTATCGACGGCGCGATCGACGTGCTCGACGATTACATTGGCCACCGCCCCGTGGCCGTGCTGCGCACCGCGCAGCGCATCGAGCCGTACAAGCACGAATGGGTCCGCCCGGTGCCATTGTACGTGCGCGGCGCCGCCGTGGGGGCTGGCAAGTATCGCGAGCTTGTCGAACGAGCGCTGGGCATCTTGCGGGCGACCGATCCGGCAATTCTGCGCGAGGCCTTTTTCGACCCCGAGCTGCTCGACGAATTGGCCTTCGACCCCCGAGCCTACGACTTCGATCATCCGGTCAACAAGCGGCCCAACTACCACTTCGGCCAGTGGGATCCGCATCATCTGGACGGACAGGGGCGCTATCGGCGCTTCGTCGTGCAGCAAGTGACGCTCGACGTGCTGCTGGAACGCGTGGAGCACTCGCCGGAACTACCGCGCGATCAGGTGCTGACCGAGGCCGCCGCGGTGCTGGCCGGCACCATGCTAATGGCGTCGGGCACCAGCGGCAGCGGGCCCGATGCGCACGATTCGACGACGACGCTGACCACGCTGCTGCCGCGAATTGCCGCCTATCGCGACGCGTTTTACGAGCGGTTCGTGGCCACCGTCGCCGGCGAGCACGGCGAACGGTTGCGCGCCGAGTCCCTGGCCGGCAAACAACCGCTGGCCGGCGCCCGCCAGCATTTGAACCAGCAGCTGGCCCGCCGCCGCGCGGCGCAGCTCGAACACGTGCACCTGGCGCTGCTGTTTGCCCGCATGGGCTACCCCGAGGCCGCTATTCGCCAGGCGCACATCGTGCCGGTGACGGGGCCGCGGATGGTATGTGAAATCCAGTGCCGTTTGACGACCGGTCACCTGGCGATCGACGCGGGCGAGCTCGAGCGGGCCGCGCAGCTGTTATCGGAAATCGAAGAGTTTCTGCGGCGGGCCATTCATTGCGGCGCGCTGGTCGACCCGTGGAATATTCTCGGCTTTCAAGGCCAATTCAGCCTGTTTCCGTCGCCCGAAAACAGCGTGCCCGATCATCGGGTCGATCAGCTGATCGAGCTAATGCAGCAGATTTTTGGGCTGTACGCCCGGCTGTGGAGCGAAGCGGCGGCGCACGACGAGCGAGGGCTTGAAGCGACGCTGTCGCGACACATGGGCGAGCTGGCCCGCTGGTGGGATCGGTTTGCTTCGACGACGATTGAAGGGATCGAAGGATTCTCAGGAGGCGAGACGTTCGAGTCCGCGCGCCAGGTGGCCGCGGCGCTGCAGGCGTTTCATCAGGCCGGGGCGGCGGCCGGCGACATTGCCTTTTGGCGGAAGCGCGTGGCCCACTTCAATTCGCCAAAGGCCTATGCGCTGGTCGTGGCCGCGCTGTTGCGACAGCCAGACCTGGTGGCCTCGCGCGCACTGCTGCTGCAATGGCTCAGCCAGGCCGGCTTGATTCCGCTGAAGCAAGGCGACTACTCGTTTCACGCGTTGGCGCAGCGCTGGCTGCGCGAGGTCTGCCGCGAAGTTTCGGCCGGCGCCGACGCGCAGCATGGCTCGCAACCGATCGCCAAATTCTTCGACTTGCTCGAAGCCAACGCCGAGGACTACTGGCAGGTTCCCCGCCTCGATTTGCTGGGCGAGGGGGGCGAAGACACGCTGGAGAGCTCGGACGAAGACGACGAAGAAGACGAAAAGGACCTGTTCCGCGCCGCCTACGACGACGTGGTGTACACCGACAGCACGGGCGACGGCGTCGAAGGCGAAACGCTCGAATCGGGGGCCGGGCCGGTCACCGATTTCGAGCTCGAACAGGAAGGACGACGGATCGGCCAGCGGCTGACGTTCCTGCGTACCGTGGCCTCGCTGTGGAAGGCCGCCGTCGTGGCTTGCGGGCCCGGTGCGCGCTGGCCGCTGGGCACCGACGTGCTCGAGCCCTGGCTCGAACAGGCCGAGAGCAACCAGCGCCGCTTGGCGCAACTGCTCAGCGCGGTTGACGAGCGGCGAATACCGCCGCCGACGGCCAGTCGCGAATCGCTGCTCGAGTTCGATCGTCGCCGCAGCATCAAGGACATGTTGGTCGATAAGATCGTGTCCACAAACATCGAGACGGCCGACGCCGCCCGCGCGATTCGCGCCGCACTGCCCCCCGGGATCGACCCCGCCACCGCGGCCCACGTCATCGACAACGTAATGCGGGCCGTGGTCCGCGGCGATGGGGCTCAAGTGCAGCTGATCTGGCCGGCGCTGCTCGACTCGCTGCGGGCCCAGTCGCTGCTGTACGTGCCGCCCGGCAAGGGCGGCGATCCGACGCTGATGACCCACACCCGGGTGTTGCAGCAAGCGATTCGCGATTTGCTGGAATGGCTGCCGCGTTTGGGCCTGCTGCGCGAAACGTGTCAGTTGATCGAGGCGGCCCGGCTGATGGAGTCGGCCAACCCGATTGGCCCGGGCGCGATCAGTGAGTTCGATCGGCTGTTTTCCGTGGGTTACGAGTCGCTGGTCGACGCGCTGGTGGTCGTGGCCCAGCAGTGGCCCGAGAGTGCCGATGACCCCGAGGCGCGCGACAACGCCCTGGTCGAAGTGCTCGAACAGGCGACCGAGTCGCTGCTCAAACAGTGGCTGGCCCATAGCCGCACCCTGCGGTTGTCGGTGCTCGAGCGGATTAGCGACGACAAGGCCTGGCAAGCGCTGGTCGGCTTCATCGAGCGTTATGGCCGCGATCTGTTCACCCAGCGATTTCTCAACCTGGGCAACCTGCGGGCGATTTTGCACCAAGGGGTCGACGCCTGGCTCGCGCGGCTGCAAGAGGAGCACGACGCCGGTGAGGACGGCGAGCTGAAACTGCTGGCCGAGCTCGACGACAAGATTACGCGAGCCGAGGCGGTCAAGCACTTGAGCCTGGTGATCGAAGCGGTCGTCGAAAACTACTCGGAGTATCGCGACTATAACAGCACGACCACGCAATCGGACCGCGGCGACCTGCTGTATACGCTGCTCGATTTTTTGCGTTTGCGCGTGCACTACGACCGCGTGGCCTGGCACCTTAAGCCGGTGGTGATTGCTCATGCCGTGCTGGTACGTCGCGGCTGCATCGCCGCGGCCGAGACCTGGCGGCGCGCCTTGGCCGATCGCACCGGCGAACTGGCCGACAACTTGCAGCGCCGCGGCAACGATCTGCGCGCCAAGTATGCCATGCGACTGCCGACGGTCACCGATCGCCTGGCCGAGCGCTTCGTGCGGCCCTTGACGATCGATCGGGTGCGCGCGCTGATCAAGCCGGCCATGGACAGCGTGCGCGGCGGCCGGGCCGACGAGCAGTTGGACAAAGACGCTTTTCAATTGCTTGAGCAAGAAATCGGCGAATTGACCCACGAGCCGACCGGCGTTGGCCTCGACGTGCCGGTCTGGCTCGCCTCGCTCGAGCAGGAGGTCGAGTCGCAATTGCGGCTGGCCGAACAGCCCGAACGGGCCGATACGCTGCGTCTGCCTTTGGCGCAAACGCCGCTGTCATTCGAACAAGTGCAGTCCCAGCTATCTGGTTGGGAATTGTTTCCGCACTAGGTCCGGCCCTGCCAGGACGAGCAATAGTGTCGCAGTTACCCGCCCTACAAGCCCAGGAAGGGCGCGGGTACCAAAAAGGCGTGCTGCTCGTACAGGCTCCACAGCCCGTACCACGACAGGTATTGCGTCAAGTAAACCGCGACCACGTACAGGGCCACGACCGGCAGCATGGCCAGCCGCGCCGGCCAGCGCAGGTACCAGCCCCGGGGCGTCTGGTGCCAGCGGCCGCGGGCCAGCGCCCAGCCGCTGAGCGCTCGCGCCGGAAAGATCGAAATCACGAACAGCAGGCTCGGCAGCCAGGCGGCCTCGCGCGGCACGATTTCGACCTTTAACAGGTAGAGCGGCAGCGCCAGCAGCAGGCTGGCTAGCAGGGCGACGAAAAACGCCAGCGGGGCCCTGGCGAAACGCTGTCGCAGCGCGCGCAGTTCAAACGCGGCTCGCAGCCGATTCTGCTCGGCAAGCTGCGCTTGCAAAAACGGCAAGTACACCAGCACGCTGGCCAAAAGGAAAGCACCTGCGAGCCCGGCAATCGCGGCGCCGCGTGGCATTTGCGAGGAAGCCGCCAGCAAACTGATGGGCACGATCAGCCAAGCGCTGGCCGCCAGAAATCCCCGCAGGCCCAACGAGAAGTAGTAAGGTAATCGCAAACTGGCGACGAAACTCCAGCTGGCGTCGCGCGCGCGAGCAAATGCGCCGGGAGCAGTGAGCAACCGCCACGAGACAATCGGCCGCGGCCACAGAAAATGCCGCAGCCGCGCCCCGCGCAGGCAAGCCGAGACGATTTGTAGCGAGACCAGCGCCATCAGCACGAAGAGCGCCAACCGCCAGCCGGCGCCCCCGTTTTCGCCGCCATCGATCCAGCGTGCCGACTGGCCGAGGTAAGAGACGATCCACGGCGGCAGCATGAGCAGCGCGACACCGAGCACGATCCGTCCCAGCACCGCGGCCTTGTCGATGCCCACGCAAGCCGAGCGCCAGCGACCATCGCGCGCCACGCGGCCAGCCACCTCGAGCAGGTAGCCCAGGCTGAGCAGCTGAACGACGGGAATCGTGGCCAGCACGGCCAGCGCGACGACGAGCGTCAGCGCGCCAAACAGCCACTCAAGGCCGCGCCCCGCGCGGGCCGCCGAACGGCTCAACGCCGAACCCCGCCGCGCAGCGACGGTGCGATCGGCGGCTTCGGCTGCTAACAGGCCAGTGGCCATGATCGGCTACCCGTTAGATCCAGATCCTGAGCTCGGCACGGCCCCTTGTCGGCCATCATAGTCGCTGGGCCCCCCGAACGGCAAAAAATCTGCCTTGGCCCGGTAGCGGCGGCCAGCGACTGTCGAACGGGTCCCTACTCGATTACGATCAGTGTCTGGTCGGCGGCCCTGGGCCGGCCACAAAATGTCGCTGCCCCCGGGACGACGTGTCCGCCAACTTTGCATTCGCACGGGGCCTGTTAGTCTTGGAACGAGTTCGCATGAATCGACGCAGTTGGCCACTTGGAGTCTGCCTGGTGGCCCTGCTCGCGACGGCGAGCCGGGCAGGAACTCCAAACATCGTGCTGATCATTTCCGACGATCATGCCTGGA
>CAZPED010000282.1:0-5722 GCA_964585335.1 uncultured Planctomycetaceae bacterium
ACGGGGTCGACGGCCCGCTCGAGCACCATCGTGCGAAAGCGATCTTGCAGCCAGCCGTATTGCGTGTCGAGGACCGCCAGCATCAGGTCCTCCTTGCTCTCGAAATGCTTGTAGAAGGCCGTCTTGCTGATACCCACGTCGGCCAGCACCTGGTCGAGGCCGACATTGCGGAAACCGTCGCGATAAAAGCGGCGCACGGCCGCTTCGACCAAACGCTGGCGAGTGTTAGTCATCGGGCGGACCTTGGGCGAGTGAAAACGGGCCAGGTTGACCACAAGTCAACCCGGTAGTGTACCACAAGTCAACTGACGCTTCGCCGCGGAAACACGATGATTGAGCAGCGGCAACACAACACGGCAACCACAAGTTTACGGCAGATCCCTGGTACGTTGGAAAATAGGAGGCGCGTGCGATGAAACGGTGGCTGTTTTGGATCTATGGGCTGACCTGTTACGCCGGGTTTTCGGCGATTTACGCTTACCTGGCGGCCTTCGTGGCCGGCGTGATCGTGCCGGTGACGATCGACACGCCGGGGTCGGGCTCGGTGGCCAGCCGGGTTGCGATCGATCTGGCGCTGGTGGCGATGTTTGCCGCGCAGCACTCGATCATGGCCCGGCCGGCGTTCAAGCGCGTGGACGCGGCTGGTGCCCACGCCCATCGAGCGCAGCACGTACGTGCTGGCCTCGTGCGTGGTGACAGCCGTGCTGATCTGGCAATGGCGCGGCATCGACGAGGTGGTGTGGAACGTCGAGCAGCCGTGGGCGCGGGCCGCCGTGTGGGGGCTGTTTGCCGTGGGCTGGCTGCTGGTTCCGGCGGTGACATTCATGCTCGATCACTTTGATCTGTTCGGCGTGCGGCAGGTGTGGCTGTATTTGCAAGGCCGCGCGTACGAGCCGCTGCCGTTTCGCGTGCCCCTGCTCTACAAGCACGTGCGGCACCCGTTGTACATCGGTTGGACGCTGGCCTTCTGGGCGATACCGACGATGACCGTGGGGCACCTGGTGCTGGCCGCGGGCATGACGCTGTACATGGCGCTGGCGGCGCTGGTGGAAGAGCGCGACCTGGTGGCGCATTTTGGCCGCCCCTACCTGGCCTACCGGCGGCGGGTGCCAATGTTCGTGCCGCGGCTGCGCCCGGTGACGGCGGCGGCGCTTGCCGAGCCGCCAGCGGCGCAGGCCGACGCTTCGGTGCTGGTCAACTGATGGTGCGCGTTGCAGGACGCTTGAGTTGTCAGTGGGGCGAAACGCCGGCAGGGTTGCCGGCGCGCCCCTCTTCGATGGTACCCAGCAGCGGTTCGCCGGCATCGGCCATGGCTTCGGCGGCGGCCGCCAGGCTGATGCCTTCGGCCGACAGCGGCGCGGAGGAAATCACGCGGATGCGTCCGACGAGCCACAGGCTCGACAGCGTGGCCAGAGCGGCCAACCAGCCCACCACGCCGAAGTTTTGCAACTTGCCGTCGGCGTCCTGGGTGATGATCAGCCCGCCCAGCGAGGCCGCCAGGCCGCTGGCGATGTGCTGCACGGAGGAGTTGGCGCTGAGGAAGCCGCCGCGCAAGTGCGGTTGCACGCTGCTGGTGATCAGCGCCATGGCGGCGATCATGCGGCCGACGTTGCAGACCATCAGCGCGGCGTAAATGCCCACGATCGCCCAGATGCCAACCGGCGGCAGGTGCGTGATGCCCCAAAACCAGAGGGCCGAGAACGGCGTGATGATGCGGTAGACGCGCAGCTTGCCGAAGCGGTCGGCCAGGTGGCCGATGATGGGGGACGAAAGCAGCGTCATCGCGCCGCCAACGATGAAGATCAGCGGCAATTGCTTCTCGGTCATGCCCAGGTTGGCCACGAAGTAAGGACTGATATAAGGAAACACGCAAAAGCCGGCCAGCATCAGCACGATGATCAGCGCAAAGGCGTTGAGGTGATTGGTGTGCGAGAACGCGGCGACCAGCGACCGCAGCGGGTGGGCGTGTACGTGGCTGACGTGTCCATCGAGACGCGGCAAGGCGTAGGGCGTAAGCAGCAAGGCCGGCAAACCGCCGATCACGAGCGCAACGAACGGCACTTGCCAGCCGAAGTTGGTGCCCAGGAACAGACCCAGCGGCACTCCGGCCACGGTGGCTAGCGAAAATCCGGTCATCAGCGAGCCGGTGGCCCGGCCGCGGCGCTCCTCGGGAAACACGTCGCCAACGATGGTCATCGTCATGCCGCCCAGAATGCCGCCGAAGGCGCCGGTGACGATCCGCGCCAGCACGAGCGCCACGTAAGTGGTCGCCAGCGCGCAAAACAGCGTGCCGAGCAAAAACCCGGCGTAAAGGACCATGAACGTGGCGCGGCGCGAGTAGCGATCGACGATGGCCGAGGCCACGAGCCCTGCCGCGCCGGCGGCAAACGTGTACGACGAGACGATCATGCCGAACTCGGCCGGCCCGATCTCCAGTACCCGCATCAACTGCGGTCCCAGCGGCATCACGATCATGAAGTCGACGATCGTGGTGAACTGCACCGCCGCCAGGATGAGCAGCACCAGCCGCTCGTGATTGCGGACGTCTGGGGCGGGCTGGGGAGCGAGGGCCTTTTGCATAACCGTGGTCGTTCCTAACCGTTACAGGCAAGTGACGGCGCACCGCCGTGTGCACCGTGGGGCAACCTAATGACATCCGCCCCGGGGCGCGGGTTCACTGGGGCAAAAACGCCGCCTAAATGCGGGCATCGAGGCAGTTGCCGCCAAACGGCACGGCGGAGCGGCCCATCACTCAGCGCGTTAACCTGCGGCCATCTTACCGCGCTGGGTTGCCCGGGGCAGGCCAAACCAGCCATCCAGCGCTTGCCAGCCCGCGCAAGCGGCAACGGCCGTCAACCTGCCATCAGCCAGCAGATGTCTTGCGATCTCGTAAGATTGCTGGCCCGAGGTTGCCGCGCGATTGACCCATCCGCTCAGTGGTGCTTCAATTCCAGGTAGGGGGCAAGCCGTCAGCGGCGAAAGCAGGAGTGCCAGCCATGCGATGGTCTCCGCGGGTGTGGTTCGTGGGGTTGTTGTTGTGCGCACTCTCGGCGCGATCTGCCGCCTTGCTAGCGGCAAAACCCACGGTCGAGAGCGGCAAGTCGACTTCAGCCCCCGAGCTGATGCGCAGGGCGCTACAGGCCGAAGCCGCCGGCCAGGTCCAACAGCGGACCGAACTGACGCGGCAAGCCTTGGAGGCTTATCCGGCTTTCGCTCCCGCGCATTGGCACTCGGGTCAGGTGTTGGTGAGCGATCGATGGTTGAGCGTGGCCGAGGCGGCGGCACAAGCCGCGCGTGCCGGCGAAGTGGAGAGCTATCGGCAGCAGCGGCGGCGGATGCATGCCACGGCCGCCGATCATTTGAAAATGGCCCACTGGTGCGCGCAGCATCAGTTGCCCGGCGAGGAGCGGCTGCACTGGCTGATGTTGTTGCGGCTGGCGCCCAAGTCGAAAGAAGCCATCAACAAATTGCAGCTTGTCAACTATCGCGGCACGCTGCTGCCGCGCGCCGAGGTGGATTCGCTGCAGCGCCGCGACAAGCATTCGCTCGAAGTGCTGCGCGAGGGGAAGGCGCGACTGGTGCGGCTGCGCCACGACCTGGAAGGCAACAACGCGGTCAAGCAAGTCGAAGCCCGCGACGCGCTATCTTCGGTCGACAATCCGCTGTTGATTCCGGCGCTGGAGAGCCTGACGGCCGAGGGGAGCGAGGAGATCGGCCATTGCGTGGTGGCCAGCCTGGCCAAGATGCCGGCCCAGGCCGCCACCGATTCGCTCGCGCGGCACGCCGTCTATGCCGAGCTACCCGAGGTGCGCCGCGAGGCCAGCCAGGCGCTGCGCTCGCGCTCGCTGTACGGCTATGTGCCGACGATGCTGTTTGCCATGCAGCAGCCAACCGAGGTGCAGTTCGACTCGTTCGCGATCAACGGACAGATGCTGCACCGCTTGACGCTGTTTCAGAAAGGCATCTTCGCCGATCGGTCTTACGTTTCGGCGGGAGGCACGTCGCAGGACATCTTGTTCTCCAAGCGATACGGCAACTCGATCACCACGCGCCCCGACGTCACGCTCAACCAGGACCTGGCCGTGGCCCAGCAGCAATCCCTGGTCAACCTGCAACTCGAGCAGTTCAACGAGCGGGTCACCGCCGCCTTGCAAACGGCCACGGGCCAGCAATTGCCGGCCGACCCGTACAAATGGGCGAGCTGGTGGTACGACTACAACGGATACTACCGGCCCGAGACGCCGACCCTGATGCAGACGACGCGCAACTTCGTGCCGGTGCCGTATCGCGTGCGCTTCATGTCATGTTTCGTGGCCGGTACGCCGGTCTGGACGTCGACGGGCCCGATGGCGATCGAGCGCGTCGAGGTGGGCGACTGCGTGCTGGCGCAGGACGTCGACACGGGCGAGCTGGCCTTCAAGCCCGTGCTCGATACCACGGCGCGGCCCGCCAGTCCACTGGTCGTGATCTCGGCGGGCAAGGAAACCATTCGCGCCACGCGGGGGCACCCGTTTTGGGTGTCGGGCCTGGGTTGGCAAATGGCCAAGGAGCTAAAGGCGGGCCAATCGCTGCACACGCCGACCGGTCCGCTGGCGATCGACGCCGTTCGCGAAGATCCGCCGGCCCCCTGCTACAACCTGGTGGTCGCCGACTTCGGCACCTACTTCATTACCGACAGCCAGGTGCTCGTCCACGACAACAACCTGCGGCACGTGACCACGGCCATCGTGCCGGGCCTGGCTGGAGAGTGATAGCGTCCGCGCCGACGCGTATCTCGGCATAGCGCCGCTGACACGCTGCTGCACGTTTGGACGCGCTGGCCAGAGGCATTAGCGATTGTTCGTTCTGCTTGATTCAATGAACCTGCCCGGGAGAATATGGCATGCGAAAGCCACTGATCGTTCTGGTCACGACGCTACTGGCGGCCACCTTGACCCGGGCGGCCACCCAATCGGCGCCCCGAGTGGAGCCGGCGGTCGATGGCATGCTCAAGCTGGCCGAGACTCACGGCCCGCACCAGGCGTTCATGTTCGATGAGCAGGTGTCGTCGACCTGTCCGGAGACGGGCGACCTGGTCATCACGTCGGCACAGGATGCCGAAGGCAAACCGACCGCGTTGAGAGTTCTGCCGGGCACGCTGCGCGTGTTTCGGGCCGATCAGCGAGTGGACGAGTTTACCGGCAAGGGGGGCTGGTACTGGCGCTGCGGCGACGTCCAGGGCAAGCTGCAATTTGCCAAGCCGGGAGCGCTGATCGTGGTCGTGCGCGGTAACGACGGCACGGTCCACTGGTATTCGCTGCAATTCGATTTTCGCTGCTAGAGCGGCGCCGGCCCGGGTTGTCGACAGTTCGGCTCAGCACCTCGGTGATATGGCGGGGCGAGGTCGAGCTGCTCTGAAGCCGGCGACGGCCGAGCTGATACGGCATAAGCGAAAAAGGGATAGTTCATGAGCGTTGGCCGGCACCTGTTTGTGGCCCTCGACGCTCTTTTGGCCTCGACAGCTGAATCATGACGTTGCGGTAGCATTGCCGAGCCAGCAACGGGCATTTGTCGGCTGTGGCAGTGCAGCGAAATCGTTGTCCTTGCCACGCCAGCGGGGCAGAATAGATGACCATGCGGTCGTGTCGATCGACCGGATTCGCGGTCCGACTCACGCGAGGCGGCACATGAGAACCACGCACGCGGTAGCGGTGCTCGGTATATTGCTGGGGCTGTTGCCGCC
>CAZPED010000283.1:0-5720 GCA_964585335.1 uncultured Planctomycetaceae bacterium
GCATGTGATGGGGAATCGGCCCCATGTTGTCGAAGAACTTCGAGTAGACCGGCCAGCGCTGGTACTTGTCGAACATCGGCTTGCCGATCAGCCGGCCGCCGTCCTCGGCCACGGCGTCGGCCAGCGTGAACCGCTCGCCGCCGAAGGTGACGTAGCTGAGCCCTTCGTCGGGGGTGCGATTTTCGTTGGCCGCTTCCGTGGTGCTGGCAAACCAACGCTCGTCAATGCCGCCGCGATGCGCGCCGTAGGCGTACCAGTCGCCCGGGGCCAGCTTGATTCGCTTGCCGGGGTGCAAAAAGCTGCGGGGAACCCAGGTCGGAGTCAAACGCAGCAGGCCCTCGCCCGAGTCCAGCGCCGCTGCTAAAGCCTTTGCCACGTTGTCGCGTTTCGTCGTCTTCGCTGTCGCCATGGTTTGCCACTCGCTCCTGGGTCGCTGCGCTCCGGCAATAAGCAATCCGGCGGCGCGCACTCTCGTAGGGGGTTTGGCCGTGCCGGGCACGGCCCGCGGGTTCGGTCGCGTTGGAGAAGCCCCTGTTTTATTCGCTTTGCAGGCCGCTTACAAGCGAACGGGGCCTGCTGCGCCGGCTCAGTTGACCGCTCCCTGGCAACGGCCGAGCAACAGATTGGCCGATTGCCCGAAAGGTTGGTAAAACTGCTGCGACCGGGAAACTCCACGCCGCCCCCAGGGCAATCCAGCAACCTACTCTCCGCGAGATGAATCGAGCGATGGCACAAGACAATTGGATTCTGACCGACGCCGAGCGCAACCTGCACGAAACCGACTTCGAAAAAACCGCCAACTACGGGGACCATGCCGCCTCGGTCAAACGGCGCACCCTGCACGGCGGCGTGCGTGAGGGGGTCGACACGATCGAAGTCGACAACGGCGCCTTCCGCTTCGTCGTGGTGCCCACCCGGGGCATGGGCCTGTGGAAAGCCTGGCTCGGCAAGACTGAGTTTGGCTGGCACTCGCCGGTCAAGGGTCCGGTGCACCCCAACTTCGTTCCCCTCACCGACCCCAGCGGCCTGGGCTGGCTCGAAGGGTTCGACGAATTGATGTGCCGCTGCGGCCTGGAAAGCAACGGCGCGCCCGACCCAGGGCCCTCGGGCTTCTACAAGTACCCGCTTCACGGCCGAATTGCCAACCGGCCGGCCCATCGCGTGGAAGTGGCGATGGATCCGGCTAGTGGCGAGATCCGCGTCAGCGGCGAAGTCGACGAGACGCGGTTCCTGTTCCAGAAGCTCCGGCTCAAGTCCACCTACATCACACGCCCGGGGCAGCACGGTCTGCGCATCGTCGATGAAGTGACCAACCTGTCGGGCGATCCGGCCGAGTTGCAAATGCTCTATCACATTAATTTCGGACCGCCGATTCTCGACCCCGGCGCCCGGCTGGTCATTCCGGCCAAGGCGATCGTCCCGCGCGACGCGCGGGCCGCCGAGGGCATTGCCGCCTGGGACAGTTATCCGAACGAGCAAGCGGGCTTCAGCGAGCAGGTGTACTTCTTCGACCTGTTGGCCGACAGCCAGGGAACGACGAGCGTACTGCTGAAGAATGCCCACGGCACAGAGGGCGTAAGCCTCCGCTACGCGAAGCAGCAACTCCCCTGCTTCACGCTCTGGAAGAACACGCCGATGGCCGCCGACGGCTATGTGACCGGGCTGGAGCCGGGCACGAATTTTCCCAATCCGCGCTCGTTCGAGGGGCAGCAGGGACGCGTGGTCAAGCTCAAGCCGGGACAGACCGTGAAGTTCGAAGTCGAGTTCGACGTGCACGGCGACGCGGCTGCCGTTTCGGCCGCTGAGCAGGCGATTGCCAAGATTGCCGGCGGCGCGAAGCCCCAGGTGTTCAAGACGCCGCAGGCTGGCTGGACGAAAACCGGCTAATGGGCCTCGGCGGTTGGCTTCGCGACGCGGTGGAATTGCAGAATTTGGCGCCACGACCGGGCGCCGGGTTCGACGATGCGCGCCGCCAGAGGCACGGCCAGCCACCGCGCGACCAGGCCAAGTAGCAGCACGACCAGGCAAGCATGTTCCGCAGCGCCGGAGCCCTGGGGAGCATGCCTGTTGAACCAGTCGAAGAAGATGCCGCCTCCGATGGTCGACGCCGAGTGACAAACGCTTGCCAGCGCGTCGGCCGTGGCCACATAGACCGGCGACTCGCCGGCGGGGGCCAGCTTGAGCACCAGATTCGGCAGGCAGATGTTGTGACCCACGTACGCGGCAAACAACACCCATGCGCCCAGCAGCAGCCAGGGACGCTCGGGAGTGGCCAGTAGGTAAAACACCAGGCTGCTGGCCACGCACGCCTGGGCCAGAACGAGCACGGGGCGATTACCGTAGCGATCGCTGAGCACGCCCACGGGCCGGCTCCCAGCGGCTTGCCCCAATTGCATGGCCACGCGCATCGTAGCCAGTGGGCCCACCCCCAGCTTGAGCACGTCTTTCGGCACGATCACGTTTTGCACTGTTTGCGAAACACCGTTGGCCAATGAGAACCAACCGCGGAACAACAGATAGCGCCAAAAGCAACGATCGGCTAACGGCGCCCTGATCGCTTGCCAGGTTGGCCGCCAACCGGCGAGGACGTATCGCCGCGTGGCCGGCATAAGCGCCAGGGGAACGAGCGATGCCAGTAAGGCCACCGCCCCCAGCGCCGTGGGAATGGCGTAAGCCACGAGTAACTGCTCGGGCTGGCTCGCATAGCGTGCGCGTAGCTGGTCGGTCAAATAACCGCTTGCCAGTAGCGCCGGAATCGTGATCGAAAGCTGGACCCGCTGGCGGCGGGCAAAATAGCGGCCACGAATGGCGGCCGGAACCAGGTCGCTCCACCAGGCCCATAGGGCTACCGTACCCAGGTATTCGAGCAGTTGGTGCGTGAATAGCACGCCGATCATTGCCGCCACGGCCACCGGGCGCGACACGGCCCCGGCGGAAAGCGCAATGCCGGGCACTCCAAGAATCATCAGGTAGCTGGCCAGGTATTGGCCCAAACAGGCACGCCGGGCCGTACCGGCCCGTTGGATCAGGGCGGGCGAGGCCAAGCGCATTACTCCCGCCAGGTTCGGGGCGGCCAGCAGAATGCCAAGCGCCAGCCCCTGGGCGCCCAAGTCGCGGGCCAGGTAGCTCACCAGCGAGCCGGACGTGAGGCTGTTGCCCAGCGCCCAGAGAGCGGCGTTGGCATGCCCCCAGGCCAAGGCCCGTCGTCGGACGCGCGGCGGCAGGTAAAAGTCGGCACGATCCATGCCACCACAATAAGGTACGCTTAACTACCTGAACATGGGGAAAGTCTCGGTCGCCGCCCAGCCGACGGTTGCGTGCCCGTTTCCCGCGAACCGCCGTTCTCGGCCCACCGACTTTCGTCCTAAACTTGGCTCATGCCCCACCCAAGCACCTTGGTCCGCAGATTCCTGGCCGCCATCGCCTTTGCAGCCTGGGCCGTCGCCCTGCCAGCAGGCCTGGGCACGTTGGCGGCCTTTGGTGCGCGGCACGACTGGCGGCTCGAGCTGCTGTGCCATTTTCGGGTGCAGTATTTCTGGGGTCTGTTCATGGCCAGCGTTGCCATGACCGTGACGGCGCAGCGCCGGGCGGCATTGGCGGCATTCGTCCTGGCGCTCGTGAATTCTGCCTTGATTGTGCCGCTATACTTTGGTCCGGCGCCGCCCGCTGCCTCGGCCCCTTCGACGCGGGCGCTCTCGATCAACGTGCGTTTCCTGAACGATGACTACGACCGTACGATTGCGATGGTGCGCCGAGAGCAGCCCGACTTCGCGTTGTTTCTCGAGGTCACGCCACAATGGTCCGCGGCGCTGCGGGCGCTGGACGGCGAATACCCCTTCTCACAGGTCTTGCCGCGGCGCGACGCGGCGGGCATCGCGCTCTACAGCCGCGTGCCGATCGAGCAATTCGAAGTTCGTGGCCGAGCAACGATTGGCCTGCCCACATTCACAGCCACGTTGGCCCTGCGTGACGGACTGCTGACGCTGCTGGGCACGCATCCGGCGTCGCCCGGTTCGCCCGAACATTTTGCGATGCGGAACCGGCAATTCGAGGCTTTAGGCCGCTGGGCGCGGGAAGCCGACGGCGCTGTGATGGTGCTGGGCGACCTGAATTCGACCAGCTGGTCGCCGTATTTCAGCGACATGTTGCGGGCGGGCAATTTGCTGGACTCGCGGCGCGGTTTTGGCGTAGAGCCGACGTGGCCGAACTTGCCATTGCCGCTGCGCATTCCGATCGATCACTGCCTGGTCTCGGGGCAAATTGCGATTCACGCGCGGCGTGTGGGGGGCGCGGTGGGCTCGGATCATCGGCCGATCGTCGTCGATTTTTCGTTATCGGCGCCGTAAGGGTGACGGAAATGACGGGGAGATTTGCGGGCGATTCAAATTATGTTTGAGCACCGCTTGACGGCCGGCAGGAAAATTTGCAGAATGCCTGAACCAACGGACGCCAAACAGCGTAATGTTGGTGACAGGCGGAACGTGCGGGCGACTGAAAGGTTGCCGGCAATTCTTAGCTTGCGGGTCCTAGGCGACTCGGACGAGCCCCGAAAAAAACTTTTCAGGGCCTGTTGACAGGAGTCGATCAATCCCTAGAATGACTCGTCTCCCTGGAAGGCACTGCCTTTAGGCAGTAAGTCGGCCGGGGATTTTTATTCGATCTTTGACAATTCGGTAGTGACCTCTGAAATTTTTTTGCCAGCACAAGACTGTGCTAGCCAGGGTCGGGATATCTCTCACGAGAGCCCGATGACCTGGCAAACCAAACCTGAAGTTTTCAGTGGCTAACAACCCGCGAAGGTTTTCGGACCCGAGCGGTAAGCTTACAAAAATTGAAGGGTTTGATCCTGGCTCAGAATGAACGTTGGCGGCGTGGATTAGGCATGCAAGTCGAGCGAGAACCCCGCAAGGGGGGACAGCGGCGAAAGGGACAGTAATATGTAGATTATCTGCCCTCAGGCCCGGGATAGCTGCGGGAAACTGCAGGTAATACCGGATAACATCTCCGGATCAAAGGTGTGATTCCGCCTGAGGATGAGTCTGCATCCTATTAGCTAGTTGGTGGGGTAATGGCCTACCAAGGCATTGATGGGTAGCAGGTGTGAGAGCACGACCTGCGTCATTGGGACTGAGACACTGCCCAGACACCTACGGGTGGCTGCAGTCGAGAATCTTCGGCAATGGGCGCAAGCCTGACCGAGCGACGCCGCGTGTGGGATGAAGGCCTTCGGGTTGTAAACCACTGTCAGAGGGGATGAAATGCAGGTGGGTTCTCCCATCTGTTTGACATAGCCTCAGAGGAAGGACGGGCTAAGTTCGTGCCAGCAGCCGCGGTAAGACGAACCGTCCAAACGTTATTCGGAATCACTGGGCTTAAAGGGTGCGTAGGCGGCGCGGAAAGTTGGGTGTGAAATCCCTCGGCTCAACCGAGGAACTGCGCCCAAAACTACCGTGCTCGAGGGAGATAGAGGTGAGCGGAACTTAGGGTGGAGCGGTGAAATGCGTTGATATCCTAAGGAACACCGGTGGCGAAAGCGGCTCACTGGATCTCTTCTGACGCTGATGCACGAAAGCTAGGGTAGCGAACGGGATTAGATACCCCGGTAGTCCTAGCCGTAAACGATGAGCACTGGATTGGAGGGTCCTCCATAGCCTTCCAGTCGCAACGAAAGCGTTAAGTGCTCCGCCTGGGGAGTATGGTCGCAAGGCTGAAACTCAAAG
>CAZPED010000284.1:0-5719 GCA_964585335.1 uncultured Planctomycetaceae bacterium
GTGCGGCTGGCTGAAGGACAAGTTCGGTCTGTCCTGGCAAGTCGTGCCCACCGTTCTCTCTCAGCTCGTTGGCGGGCCCGACCCACGCCGCGCCGCCAGCGCCATGAACGCCATGATGAAAATGACCAAACTCGATATCGGTGCCTTGCAAGCCGCCTACGACGCGCCATGACCGTCGCCGGCGGCTTTCGCTCGCTGCTCACCGGCCAAATACTGGTATTTACCTCGTCACACTCAAACTGAAGGGAGATCGCCATGACCAAACCGCAACCGATTCCGCCGGGCCACGAGCATATCATTCCGCACCTGGTGTGCTCGCCTTGCCTCGAAGCCATTGACTTTTACCAGCGCGCCTTCGGTGCCGTAGAAATCCACCATCTCTGCGAACCGGGCGGCAAGCGGGTCATGCATGCCGCGCTCCAGGTCGGCACGAGCCTGTTGTTCCTCAACGACGACTTCCCTGAAGCGTGTGGCGGCAAATCGCAAACTCCAGCGGCGCTGCAAGGCACGCCGGTCACGCTGCACCATTACGTGGTCGACTGCGATGCCGCGATCGAGCGAGCCGTGAAAGCCGGCGCCACGGTGCTGATGCCCGCCAGCGACATGTTTTGGGGAGACCGCTATGGCGTCGTGGTCGACCCGTTTGGCCACCGCTGGTCGTTCGCCACGCACCAGCGCGACCTGTCGCCGCAGCAGCTGCAGGCAGCCATGAACGAAGCCTGTGCTCAAGCGCCAGCGGCTAGCGGCAGCTGAGACTTAAGGCCCGTTCGGGCACGACTTGGTCGCCAGCCCACCCCAACGCCCCAATTCATCGGTCAGTCGCGCGATCTGCCTCGCGCGGCTGGCCGCTGTCTTTTTTCGCGGTTCAAGCTGACTATCTTGCGTTTGGGCTCAACACCGGCAATTTGTCCGCCACTCCAGCGCCGCCAATCGCAGCCGCTGGAAGCAGACGACTCCTAGTCCCATCCGGACCTGCAGCGCTCGACGACCGCTCAAGGCGTTGACTCGTCCCCGGCTGACTGAATGGCCCGCACCTCCACGGCGCCGTGTCGGGCCGCCGGGCAACGGCCGGCCCAGGCCATGGCTTCGTCGCGGTTGGCAACGTCGATCAAGAAGTAGCCCCCCAGTTGCTCCTTGGTCTCGGCAAACGGGCCATCAATCGCTCGTGGCTGGCCGGCCTCGACCCGCACCGTGATTGCCTCGGCGCTGGCTTGTAACCGGCCCATCGACCGCAACGCGCCGGTCTGCCCGAGCGCCTCGACATAACCGGCATAGGCGGCCAGCCACTGCTGCTGCTCGGCGTCAGTTAGTCGGGCCCAACCACCTTCTTCGGTATAAAGCAGTAGCAAAAATTGCATCTTCGAGCCTTTCCGCTTGCAATGAGGGAGCGACCAAAGCGGTATTATTAAGTAGACGAACGACAGTGGCACGATTTCGACGGCCCACGCACTTTATTGGCCCAAAGCCATACGCCCGCCACAGAGCCCACGTCACGGTGTCGGCGGTTTTCCGAAAATCCCGGCGAGTTTCTTGAGTTGTAGCCATGCATCAGGACAAACAGGTTGATCCGACCGCTGATCTTGCTACCAGTGAGGCCGTTTTTCGCTCTCGCGCCGAGCGGATCGAAATCGGCAAGCAGCTCCGCGACAAATTGCCACGCACGGACCACGCCGCCTGGAAACCGCCAGCTGGCCGCCGCGATCCGATAGCAGTGCTCGAGGAATCAAACCGCGACCGGATCCCTGAGCTGATTCCGGTTCGCTATGGCCGCATGCTGCGCAGCCCATTTACCTTTCTGCGCGGATCGGCCGCGCTGATGGCCAGCGACTTATCCTACTTGCCGTCAACCCGCCCGAAGGTGCAGGCCTGTGGCGACTGTCACTTGCTGAACTTCGGACTGTTCGCCACGCCCGAACGGAACCTGGTGTTCGACCTTAACGACTTTGACGAGACCCTGCCGGCGCCGTGGGAGTGGGACCTGAAGCGGTTGGCGACGAGTATCGTCGTCGCGGGGCGCGATCAGAGCCTTTCAGAGGATGACTGTCGCACCGCCGCAATGCAGGCTGTCGAATCGTACCGCCAGCACCTGCGCGAGCTGTCGCGAATGAGCCCGTTGGAAGTCTGGTACGCGCGGATCGACGCCGAAACGATCGTCGAGATGGCGCCCGACAAGGATATTCGCGAGCGCCGCGAGCAGCTGGTCGAAAAGGCCCGGCAGCGGATCGTCGAGCACCTGTTCCCCAAAATCGTGTCGCAAGTCGGCGGCCGTTTTCGATTTGTCGACCAGGCCCCCGTGTTGTTCCACGTGAACGAACCAGGCATCGACGAGCGCGTGCGCGTTGGACTTGAGGAATACCGCCAATCGCTCCCCGACGAGCGCCGGGTGCTGCTCGACCGCTACCGCCTGGAAGACTACGCGGTCAAAGCCGTGGGCATTGGCAGCGTGGGCACAAGGTGCTTCGTGCTCCTGCTCTTCTCCGAAGAGAATCAACCGCTGATTCTGCAAGTGAAGGAAGCCCGGCGTTCGGTTCTCGAGCCCTATACCGATCCTTGCCCCTACGAGAATCAGGGGCAGCGCGTTGTCGTCGGCCAACGACTGACTCAATCGTCGAGCGACATCTTCCTGGGCTGGGTCCGCAGCCAAATCGGCGTCGACTTTTACGTCCGCCAACTGCGCGACATGAAAATGGCCGCGCCCATCGAGGGTGTCTCCGCTACGCAGGTTCGGCTGTACGCCGAACTGTGCGGCTGGACCCTGGCCCGCGCGCATGCCAAGTCGGGCGATGCCGCGACGATCAGCGGGTACTTGGGCAAAGGCGACGCCTTCGACAAGGCGCTGGGCGACTTTGCCTTCGCCTACGCCGATCAGACGGAGCGCGACCATGCCCAGCTGGTCAAAGCCGAGCGGCAAGGCAGGATCCGGGCGCTGATCGAGGACGAAGTCTAAACGGCCGACGCGCCGCCGTCAGACGGTAAGCCACGCTGTCTAGCTGCTGCTTAGAAGCAGCGCCACGGAACCGCACACCAGCGAGCCTACCAGCACACTCTGGCGCTGTTTGGCCAATTCACCTGGCGGGCGTTCATTGGGCAGAGGCCCCGGCAATGACCGGCACGATGGACTATCTGCCCTCGCGGGCAACGTGGCCGCCCGCCACCGGCACATCACTTGCTTCCTGGGAGGAATAGAGGCGTGCCGCCGCGGCATTTCCAATCTGATAACGCACAGGACCTCTCGAAATGATCTCCACGGAATCGCTCCTGGGCCAGCAAGTTACTCCCGAGAACGAGGCGCAAACGCCCCCGTTCGACCTGACCCAGTATGGCATTACCGTCACCGATATTCGTCGTAATCTGTCGCCGGCGGCGCTCTATCTCGAAGCCATCCGGGGCGACGCCAAGTGCGACATCGCCGATTCGGGCGCCTTGATCGCCTTCTCGGGCGAAAAGACCGGTCGCTCGCCCAAAGACAAGCGGGTCGTCGAACATCCCGACTCGAAAGACGACGTTTGGTGGGGCGCCATCAACGTGCCCATCGACAACGAGACCTTCGACATCAACCGCGAACGTGCCATTGACTACCTGAATACCCGCCAGCGTTTGTACGTCGTCGACGCCTACGCCGGCTGGGACCCCAAGTATCAGGCCAAGGTCCGCGTCATCTGCACCCGACCTTATCACGCCTTGTTCATGCACAACATGCTGATTCGTCCCACGCGCGAAGAGCTGCACGCGTTCGGCGATCCGCACGTCGTGATCTATAACGCCGGCGCTTTTCCGGCCAATCGGCGCACCAAGGGCATGGTGTCGAAGACCAGCGTCGACCTGTCGCTCGAACGCCGTGAGTTCGTCATTCTGGGCACCGAATACGCCGGCGAAATGAAAAAGGGCGTATTCACCATGATGAACTACTTCGGCCCCAAGCGCGGCGTGCTTTCCATGCACTGCTCGGCCACGGCCGACAAGCACACCGGCCGCTCCTCACTGCTGTTCGGCCTGTCGGGCACCGGCAAGACCACGCTCTCGGCCGATCCGCATCGACTGCTCATCGGCGACGACGAACATTGCTGGACCGATCACGGCATCTTCAATATCGAAGGCGGCTGTTACGCCAAGGCGATCGATCTGGCGCCCGAGTCGGAACCCGAGATTTTTCAGGCGCTCCGCTTCGGCGCCGTGCTCGAAAACGTCGTCTACGATCCGGACACGCATCACGTCGACTTTCACGACACCTCGATCACGCAAAACACGCGCGGCGCGTATCCAATCGATTTTATTCGCAATGCCAAGATTCCCTGCGTCGCGGGTCACCCCACCGACGTCATCTTTCTGACCTGCGATGCCTTTGGCGTGCTGCCACCCGTGAGCAAGCTGACCGCGGGACAGGCCATGTACCACTTCATCAGCGGCTACACCGCCAAGGTGGCCGGCACCGAAATGGGAGTGACCGAACCGCAAGCCACGTTCTCGCCCTGCTTTGGCGGGCCGTTTCTGGTCTGGCGGCCGTCGAAGTACGCCGAGTTGCTGGCGGCCAAAATGCAGCAGCACCAGACCCGGGCCTGGCTGGTCAACACCGGCTGGACCGGCGGCTCCTACGGCACCGGCACGCGCATGAAGCTGAAGCTCACCCGGGCAATCATCGCGGCCATCCACGACGGCAGCCTGGCCGAAGTCAAGACGGCTCGCGACCCGGTCTTCGGATTCGCGGTGCCAACGCATTGCCCCGACGTGCCGTCGGAGGTGCTGATTCCTCGGCATACCTGGAGCGACAAGGCGAGCTATGAAGCTACCGCCCGCAAGTTGGCACAACTGTTCCGCGATAACTTCGAGAAGTATTCCGCGGGCGCCAGCGACGAAGTGCGCGACGGCGGCCCCGTGGTTTGCTGAGCGATTGCTAACTGAGCTGGCTGGTTACCGGCAGGCGCCGCTCATCGGGCGGCATGAATCCGACGTCGTCACAATCGGACTTGTACAACCAATTACTCTGCCGGGCAGGCTTTTGGCTCGGGCGATGTGCGGCGAAACGAAGCCAAGCGGCGGGCGGACGTAGGCTTTCAATGTACCCTTAGCGCAAAACGGACTTCCCGACGCTGTACTTGGGAAGAAGGAGCGAAGAATGCTAGCCTTGCGCAAATATCAGGTGTCGCTTTACGTCGATAAAACACGGCAGCAATGGATTGTCAGGGACCCCGAGGGCCAATTCTGGGCCGTGCCGGTCGTGGACCATCCCTGGGAACATCGCCAGCCATTCGATCCAGACGAGCTGGATGCGGTGGACCTAGAACTCGTGCCCGGGCATTACAAATACCTGCTCGATCTTCCCTTCTAACCAGCGATCGGGTGTTGCCGATGAACGCCGAACAAGCCCGCCTGAATGAAGCTCGCGACAACGAGGCTCCTTGGAAGAAATGGGGACCTTACCTCAGCGAGCGGCAGTGGGGCACCGTCCGCGAAGACTATAGCGAAGCGGGCGACGCCTGGAACTATTTCAGCCACGATCAGGCCCGGTCGCGGGCGTATCGCTGGGGTGAGGACGGTTTGGCTGGCATCTCCGACGATCGTCAGCGGCTCTGTTTCGCCCTGGCGCTTTGGAACGGCAACGATCCGATACTCAAAGAGCGGCTGTTCGGGCTGACCAATAGCGAGAGCAACCACGGCGAGGATGTGAAGGAGTACTACTTCTACCTCGATAACACGCCGACGCACTCGTACATGAAGTATG
>CAZPED010000285.1:0-5707 GCA_964585335.1 uncultured Planctomycetaceae bacterium
GCGTGCGGGGGCCGGAACAAAGCCGGCCGGCGGCCCACATTCTGGCCGAAGCCCGCCAATTGGCCGCTGAAGGCTGCCGCGAGATCACGCTGCTGGGACAGACCGTGAACCGCTACCGGCATAAGGCCGACGGCCGCACCTGGCGGATGGCCGATCTGCTGGCCGAGCTGCACGAAATCAGCGGGATCGATCGCATCAAGTTCGTGACCAACTACCCCAAGGACATGACCGACGAACTCTTGCACGCGGTGCGCGACCTGGACAAGGTTTCGCCCTATCTCCACGTGCCGGCCCAAAGCGGGTCGAATCGGATGCTCGAGCGGATGAAACGGGGTTATACCGTTGAGGACTATCGGGAGATGATGTCGCGGATCCGCGCGACCGTGCCCGAGGCGACCGTGACCAGCGACTTTATCGTCGGTTTTTGCGGAGAGACTGACGAGGACTTCGCGGCGACCGTGGAGTTGGTTCAAGAGTCGCGATTCAAGAACAGCTTTATCTTCAAGTATTCCGAGCGCCCAGGCACCAAGAGCGCACAACTATACCCCGATGACGTGCCGGAAGAGGTGAAACGGCGTCGCAACAACCAGTTGCTGGCGGTGCAAAACGCCATCAGCGAGGAAGACAACGAACCGTTCGTGGGGCGCACGGTGCAAGTGCTGGTCGAAGGACCCAGCAAAACCGCCCAGCGTCACGACGACGGTTCCGAGTTCGTGCAACTGGTCGGTCGCACCCACTGCGACCGGATCGTCGTGTTCGATGGCAACCGCCGCCAGATTGGCCGGTTGCTCGACGTGGCGGTCTACGACGCCAATGCCTTCACGCTGTTTGGCAGCGTGGTTACCGCGCACGTCGGGCCGGAGGTTTATTCGTTGTAACTGTCGTCGCGTTCGCCTGGGCCTTCGATGGACATTGCGCTGCTGCACCGCTTGCTCGACGAACCCGCCGAGGCCACTGGCTTCTTGGGTTCTCTTGGCGTCACCGATCTCCCCAGGGCGCATGCCAACCTGGTGGGCATTGCCACCGCCGGGGTGACACTCGACCTGCTGGCCGACATCTGCCGGCAACTGGCCGAGCAACTGCCGCGGAGCAGCGATCCTGATCGGGCGCTGAACAACCTGGAGCGGTTCGTCGCGGCGGCCCGCAACCCGTTGTCGCTGGCCTCGCTGTTCGAGCGCGACCGCGAGGCGCTGCCCATCCTGTTGCAAATCTTTGCCACGAGCCAGCACTTGAGCGACGTGCTGGTGACCGACAGTGAAAGCTATGACCTGCTGCGGATTACCGAAGGGCAGCCGGTCTCGCGAGAGTCGCTGGTCGAAGAGCTGTGCGCCGAATTGGCTTCGCTGGGCGACGACGACGCCACGATCGCCGGCGCCTTGCGGCGGTTCAAACGCCGCGAAACGCTGCGGATCGCCTACGGCGACATCGTCCGCGGCCAGCCGGTCAGCGTCGTGACGCGGCAGATCTCGCACGTGGCCAACGCCATCGTCGAGGCGGCCGTGCGGGCCGCACGGCACAAGCTGGAGCGGCGGCGTAGCGCCGCCCGGTTGCCGGCGGGCGTTGCCGACCGCTTCGTCGTGCTCGCCTTGGGCAAACTTGGCGGCGTCGAGCTCAACTACTCGAGCGACATCGACCTGGTGTTCCTGTATGACTATGGCCGCGGAGCCGACTTGGTGCGGCAGCAGGCCTGCGGCGAGTATTTCGATCGCCTGGTGCGCGAGGTGCTCAAGCTGCTGACTGAAACCACGGAGCTGGGCGCGGCCTACCGCGTGGATCTGCGGCTGCGGCCCGATGGCAATGCCGGCCCCATGGCCGTGGCCTACGAGTCGGCCTTGCACTACTACGACGTGTCGGGGCGCACCTGGGAGCGGCAGGCGATGGTCAAGGCGCGGCCGATCGCCGGCGACCTGGCCTTTGGCCGCGAGTTTCTCGAACAGCTTGAACCGTGGATCTATCGCCGCTACCTGAGCCGCGCCGACATCACGGGCATCAAGGCCCTCAAGCGGCGCATCGAACAGCGCACCCGGCGCGAGGGGGCCGACGCCTACAACGTCAAAACGGGCCACGGCGGCATTCGCGACATCGAGTTCGTCATCCAGTTCCTGCAATTGCTCAACGGCGGCGACCTGCCCGATCTGCGTACCGGCAACACGCTCGAGGCCATCGTGCGGCTCGAGCGCTGCGGCTGTCTGACCGACCAGGAGCGCAATTTCCTGGAAGAAAACTACGCTTTTCTGCGAAAGATCGAGCACCGGCTGCAGATCATGTACGATTTGCAAACGCACATGTTGCCGCATGATCCTACGGAGTTGCGGAAGGTGGCCATCCGTTTGGGCTACGCCGACACGGCCGAGCTCACGGCGCTCGAGGCGTTCGAAGCCGACTATAAGAGCAAGACCGAGCTGAACCGCAAGATTCTCGATCACTTGCTGCACGACGCCTTCAGCGACGAAGTACACACCGCGCCCGAGAGCGACCTGGTGCTCGACCCCGAGCCCGAGGCCGAGCGAATCTTGGAAGTGCTGGGCCGGTACAATTTCCAGGACGTGCCGCAGGCCTACAAGCACCTGATGGAGCTGTCGACCGAGAAGATTCGCTTCCTGTCGACGCGTCGTTGCCGGCACTTTCTGGCGGCCATTGCCCCCCGGTTGCTCGAGGCCATTGCCCAGACGCCCGATCCTGACTTCACCCTCATCAATCTCGGCAAGGTGAGCGACTCGCTGGGCGGCAAAGGCGTCCTCTGGGAGCTGTTCAGCTTTAACCCGCCCACGCTGCGGCTCTACGTCGAGCTGTGCTCGTCGAGCCAATACCTTTCGGGCATTTTGATCAGCAACCCCGGCATGCTCGACGAATTGCTCGACAGCTTGCTGCTCGACAAGTTGCCCGACCGCGCGACGCTCGAGGCCACGCTGGCCGAGTTGTGCCGGGGGGCCGAGGATATTGAGCCCGCGCTACACAGCTTCAAGAATGCCCAACAGCTGCGCGTCGGCGTGCGCGACATTTTGGGCAAGGAAACGATCGAAGCCACGACGGGCGCGCTGTCTGACATTGCCCAGACCTGCCTGGGGCAAATCACGCGGCAAGAGTACGAGCGGCTGACGGCCAAGTTTGGCGAGCCGACTATCGGCGAAGGGGACGACGCCGGCCGGGTGTGCGACTTTGCCATTGTGGCGATGGGCAAATTCGGCGGTCGCGAGCTGAACTACTACAGCGATCTCGACCTGGTCTTCCTTTACGAGGCCGACGGTGGCACTGTGCACTCGCGCCGCTCGCGCCGCGACACGACCACCACGAACCAGCACTTTTTCAGCGAGCTGGGGCAACGGATCATCAAAGTGGCCAGCCAGCTGGGGCCGTACGGCCGGCTATACGAAATCGATCCTCGCCTGCGCCCCACCGGCAAGAGCGGCACGCTGGCCACCTCGCTGGCCGAGTTCAGCCGCTACTTCGCGTCGGCGCAGGGCCAACTCTGGGAGCGCCAGGCCTTGTGCAAGGCCCGCGTGGTCTGGGGAGACACGCGCGTCAGCGCCGCTACGTCCGAAGCGATTCGCGCGGCGGCTTTCTCGCCCGCGTGGCAAGGTGACGACGCCGACGCGATCTGGCAGATGCGGCAGCGGCTCGAAGAGCGCGCGCAGGCCGGCAATCTGAAGCGCGGCCCCGGCGGCCTGGTCGACATCGAGTTCCTGGTGCAGATGCTGCAGCTCAAACATGGCGCCGCGCACGGCGAGATCGCGCTACCCGGCACGCTCGCCGCGCTTTCGGCGTTGGCTTCGGCAGGACTGCTCAGCCGCGACGACTTCGACTACTTTGCTTCGAGTTATCGCTTCCTGCGGACGATTCAGCTGCGGTTGCGGCTGATGAGCACCACGGCCCGCGACGACTTGCCCGACGACCGTCGCGAGCTGGCCAAGCTGGCCGGCCTGCTGGGCTATCGTAGTGGCGAGAGCCTGCTGGCCGACTGCCAGCGCTACACGGCCGAAAACCGCCGCCGCTGCGAGCGGCTGTTCGAAGTCGTGACCGTGTGAGCGAGCCGGGCGGCGATGGTGGGCAGTTATTCATACAAGCGGGGGGGCCGCGGGCCATGCCGGGCGAGGCGCCATCCAAGTTCAATTACCGCAGCCGGTGGTTTCGAGTAGCCGTCATCGCGCTACTTGTGGTTGTATGTAGCGTGCTCTGGCTGGGCCTCGAGCTGTTCGTATTTCCCAAGTTCAATCGAACACCGGATGTCATTCAAGCGCTCGAGCGCCGTTTGCTTGCACCCCAGCACGCCAAAGTCTTTGTGCTGAATTGGCGATTGGTTGAATCGTGGCCGTTCACGGAGGCGGATTACGCTGCTTTGAAGGCCCAACAGGTGACGGACCCCACCACGGTCGACCATTTGCTGAAAACACTCGTAAGCGATTTTCACGCGGGAAACCTCTACAGCAACCATCCGACGCTTATAAGCTCTTACCTGCTGCGGATCGAAGGAGCGGATAACGATTGGTACTACCTGTTCGTCGAGGAGATGCAACATTCTGGTTACGAAGCGTATGTTTCAGTACTCGCGTTACCGCGATGCACCACCAACCCCAACGGCGGTCGCCAGTACACGAACCCGCGTTCCCAGGTCTTCTTGACCGATCGCGAAACCATCAGGCGCCGCCAAATAGGGTGGGTAATTCCTGAGCTTTGATTTGTGGCAGGACTTTTTGCGGTTTTATTGAGCCACATCCGCGTCGAGTTGCCTCTGGCGGGGGCACCGGTTACAGTCAAGTTTTCGGCCCCCTGGCGTACCTCGCAAGCGGTAGACGTCCGGCGCCGTGTCTCGCGGAACTATCAGAGGAACCTGGTCCGGGTTGGGACCACGCATGCCCCCGTCTCGCGCTTTAGGAATCGACCTGGGAACGACCGTCACCGCGCTGGCCTACGTCGACGAGGCGGGCCGTTCGGCAATGGTCCGCAGCCTGCAAGGGGACCTGCTCATTCCCAGCGTCGTCTACTTCGAGGAAGACGAAGTACTCTATGGACGCGCAGCCAAACAGGCCGCGCTCACGCAGCCCAGCCGGGCCGGCGAAATGGTCAAGCGCGACCGCGGCCAATCGGCCTATTCTCGCGCCATCGGCGGTCAGCTCTGGCCCACGGAAGTCGTCGAGGCTTGCCTGCTCCGCAAGATTTGCAGTGAGCTGCCACCGCAGGTGGCCGCCCGGCCCGGCGCCGTGCTGGCTCTGCCGGCGGGGTTCGACCAGGCGCAGCGGCGGTCGTTTCTCGACGCGGCCCAGATCGCCGGTTTGGACGTCGTGGGCATCATCAACGAGCCGATGGCCGCCGCCGTCGCCTTTGCCGAATCGCAAGGCTACTTGCAGCCCGATTGCACCAAGCCTGGCTGTCGGGTGCTGGTGTTCGACCTGGGGGGCGGTTCACTCGACGCGGCCGTCATCGAAGTGAAACCCGGCCGCGTGCGCACAATGGCCATTGGCGGGTTGGCGCGGCTGGGGGGCCGCGATTGGGACGTCCTGTTGGCCGAGCACCTGGCTGGCGTGTTCGAAAAGCAATTTGGCGAAGACCCGCGTTACGACATGGTCAGCGTGCGGCGGTTGCTCGAAAGCGCCGAAGAAGTGAAGAACGCGCTGTCGGCCCGGCAGCAAACCCGCGTGCACGTCGAGCGTGGCGGGCATTCGGCCGACATCACGGTCACGCGCACCATGTTCGAGGAGCTGGCCGAACC
>CAZPED010000286.1:0-5687 GCA_964585335.1 uncultured Planctomycetaceae bacterium
GACGTGGCTTCATTGGCCGCCGCCTGGTGCAATTCCTGGTCCAACATGGGCACGCGGTCGCGGTGCCCGCGCGTCACGACGACTGCCACCGGCGCAAGCTGGGGCACGTTATCTATGCGATCGGCGTCACGCACGACTTTCGCCACCGGCCGCTCGACACCGTCACCGCGCACGTCAGCCGCTTGACGAACCTGCTCGCCGAAGCCGACTTCGACTCGCTCGATTATCTGTCCTCGACCAGAGTCTATCAGCGCCTGGGCGGCGTTGCCGGCGAAACCGACAATCTGCTTGTCAATCCGACCCGACCCGGCGACCTGTATAATCTTTCCAAATTTGCCGGTGAGTCCGTGGCGTTGGCCTCGGGGCGCCCCGTGCGAGTCGTCCGCATTTCGAACGTTTACCACGCGACCGACCGCGCTCAATCGTTCCTGCCCTCGATCGTGCGATCGGCACTGAGCTTGGGGCACGTGCATTTCGAAGCGGGCCGGGGCACCACGCGCGACTATGTGCACCTCGACGACGTGGTGGCCATGTTGCCACGAATCGCGCTAGGCGGGCGACACACTGTCTATAACTTGGCTAGCGGCGTGCTCGTCTCGCACGCTGAGTTGGCCCAGCGCGTCGCCAGACTGGCGAACTGCAAAGTGGATTTTGCGCCCGGCGCCGTCGACTGCCCGTTGCCGCGCATCTCGATCAGTCGCTTGCAAAGCGAATTCGGCTTTTGCCCGCGGCTGCTGGCCAACGATCTGCCGGGCCTGATCGACCATTGGCGCGCGGCGCGGGAGCCCGTGACATGCTGACGATTGACTTCGAAAACCAGACGGTGCGAGTGCGCGAAGCCGACGAAGAGCACAGCTTTCCGTTTGCCAGCCCCCAGGCGTTTGCCGCCGTGTCGCGGGCCTGGCTGCGTTGCGGCTGGGACTGCAAGTACGTGTACAGTTTTACGTGGCTAGGCCGTCCGATTATCCAGTTGCCCGAGGACCTGATACGCATCCAGGAATTGATCTACACGCTGCGCCCCGACGTGATCGTCGAGACGGGCATTGCGCATGGCGGCTCATTGGTGTTTTATGCCAGCCTGTGCAAGGCCGTCGACCACGGCCGCGTGATCGGCATCGACGTCGAGATCCGCCCGCACAATCGGGCCGCGATCGAGGCTCACCCCTTGTTCGACCGCATCGAACTGATCGAGGGCGGCTCGATCGATCCGCGCGTCGTGAATCAGGTGCGCGAGCAGATACGGCCGAATGAAACGGTGCTCGTAATGCTCGACTCGTGCCACACCAAAGAGCACGTGCTGGCCGAATTGGCCGCCTACGCGCCGCTGGTTACGCCGGGATCGTACATTGTGGCAATGGATGGCATCATGCAGGGTCTGGTCGGCGCGCCGCGCTCGCAGCCCGACTGGGCTTGGAACAACCCACAGCAGGCCGCCCGCGAGTTTGCGGCCAGCCACGGCCAGTTCGAGCTAGTGGAGCCGCCGTTCCTATTCAACGAGGGCCTGGTTCGCGAGCGGGTGAGCTACTGGCCCTCGGCCTATTTGAAACGAATTGATTAGGGAGCAGCGGAGCATGTCGGCAGGTCCCTTGGTATCGATTGGCGTACCGGTGTACAACGGCATGCTGCACTTGCGCGTGGCGATCGAAAGCCTTTTGCGCCAGACGTATCCGCACATCGAGATTCTGATTTCCGATAACGCTTCGACCGACGGCACGGGCCAATACTGCCGGGCCCTGGCCGAAGTGCATCCGCACGTCCACTATGCCCGCAACGCTTCGAACGTGGGGCCGGCCGAGAACTTTCGCCTGGTGATGTCCCGCGCCCGCGGCCAGTACTTCATGTGGGCAGCGCACGACGACAAGTGGAGCGAGCAATTCGTCGGCCGGTTGGTCGAGGAACTTGCCACGCGCCCCGAGGCCGTGCTGGCCACGCCAGCCGTACTGCACATTGGCGAGGATGGCACGCTGTGCTGCGAGCCGCCCGATCGGCCCGCGCCCGGCAGCTCGCCGCACGAGAACCTTGAGCGGCTCTACCACGATCACGCGGCCAGCTGGATTTACGGCCTCTGGCAAACCGACTGGCTGCGTCGCCACTTTGCCGAGTATCAGCACTTGCCCTATTGGGGAGCCGACGTGCTGTGGCTGGCCGACATTTGCCTGCGGCAGGTCGTCGTGGGCAATCAGGACGCGGTGATCTACAAGCGGCTGCGGCCAAGTCCCTACGCGCCGCGCAACGCCCGCGCCACCGTGGTCTTCTGGGCCTCGATGTTCTGGCACCTGACGCGGATGAGCATGCGCCGCACGCATGCTGGCCGCGAGCGGCTGCAAACGCTGGCACTCTCGTGGGCGTATGTTTACCGGCTGGGCATCCGGCGCCCCTATCCGTTGCGTACGGCCTGGCGCGTGGTGCGCATGGTCGGCGTGGCCGCGGTGACCAGCGTGCCGGCGGCGCTCCTGCTCGGCTGGCGGCGATTGGCTCAGAAAATGCTCCCCACGCGGGCGCTTTGAGAACTTGTTACACTCGCGCTCAGCACTGGCGCATTTCGCCCGCCCGTTCGTTACTCCGGGAGTCGAACCATGCTTCAAGAGTTCAAGAAGTTTGCGCTTCGCGGCAACGTGCTCGACCTGGCCATTGGCGTAATCATTGGCGGGGCGTTCGGCACGATCGTCACCTCGCTTGTGCAAGACATCATCATGCCGCCGATCGGCGTGCTGCTGTCGAAGAGCCCGGCGCCAGGCTTTCAAGAGTGGTCGCTGCCGCTCAACGCTGCCAATGCCGAACAGTTTCGCGACGCGGCCCTGAGCGCCACGTACGCCAAGGACCACAATATCGCCACGATCAACTACGGACGATTCATCAACAACGTGCTGAGTTTTCTGATCATCTCGTTCTCGGTGTTCCTGGTGGTCCGGCAAGTGAACCGGCTGATGCCGCCACCACCGCCGGCGACCCGGGAATGTCCGATGTGCTGTTCGATGATCTCGAAAAAAGCCAAACGTTGCCCCAACTGCACGTCGGAAGTTGAGCCCGTCGGCTGACCTTCGAGGGCGGCGAGCTCGTACTCAGGCAAACGACCAACGCACTTCCCCTTTGAGGAGACACCATGAGCCAATCGATCCATCACGCCAACGCGCCAGCGACCGGTCCTGGCCTGGGACCGCTGATGACCGGATTCTGGGTTTCGCAATGCGTCTACGTGGCCGCCAAACTGAGCCTGGCCGACTTGATCCACCGCGGCGGCCCCCAGACGGCCGCTCAATTGGCCACGGCCACGCACACCAACGCCGATGCGCTCTACCGGCTGCTGCGCGGGCTGGCCAGCGTGGGCGTGTTTCGCGAGGACGCCGCGGGACGTTTCGCGCTTACGCCCACGGCCGAGCCGCTGCGCTCCGACATTGAAGGCTCGCAGCGCTCGCTGGCCATCATGATGGGCGAGGAGCACTTTCAATCGTGGGGCGAGCTGCTGTATTGCATCGAGACCGGCCGCAGCGGGTTCGACAAGCTCTACGGCGAGCCGATCTTTTCCTGGTTGAGCAAACATCCCGAGTCGGCCAAGATCTTCGACGAGGCGATGGTGGGCGTCCACGGACGCGAAACTGGCGCCATGCTCGACGCCTATGACTTCTCGCCCTTCCAGGTCGTGGCCGACGTGGGCGGCGGCAACGGCAGCGTGCTGCGGGCGCTACTGGCACGACATGGCAAGATCCGCGGCATGCTCTGCGACCTGCCGAACGTCGTCGAGCGAGCTCAGCCGCTGATCGCTGCCGGACTGGCCGATCGCCTGCAAGCGATCCCCACCGACTTCTTCAAGCAAGTCCCCCCGGGCGCCGACGCCTACATGATGCGGCACATCATTCACGACTGGAACGACGAACAATCGCACCAGATTCTGGTCAACACCCGCAAGGCTATGAAGCCCAACGGACGGCTGTTGCTGATCGAGAGCGTGATTCTGCCGGGCAACGAGCCCGACTTCGGCAAGCTGCTCGACCTGAACATGCTGGTGATCCCTGGGGGCAAGGAGCGCACGGAGCCCCAGTATCGAGCCCTGTACGAGGCGGCTGGTTTCCGTTTGCAGCGGATCGTGCCGACGGCGGCCGGCGTCAGCGTCATCGAAGGCGTACCCGTCTGACCGCTGCCGCGCGACATCGCATGGCCCGTTCGTGCGGAGACAGCGATGCTAGCACCGCGCGCCGAGGGAACGATCCCGCCTTGCCACTTTTCGCCGCTCCGGCTAATTAGTCGGCTGGGCACAGTCGTCTTTTGACTCCGGCTACCAGGCCGGCTAACGCAGGACCGACCGACCCGTCCCTTCGCGCAAACGTCGTTCGACATTTCGGCAGTCCCCGGTGACAGATCGCAACCCGACTCCGTCGATTCGGCTCGCAGCATGGCTGCCTGGGCGGGACTGCGCGCTCGTGCTGCTGCTGTCGATCGGACTGTTGGGCTGCCGGGGCCCGTCGAACCATCGCGACTGGGCGCCCAACCAGGCCGTGCTGCCCACCGCCGAGTTTCACGACAACCTGGTGACGATTCACAACATTCGCAACACCGAGTACCGCACGGCCGAAGACTATACCGTGCACCACTACGATAAGACGTTCGACCTGGCCACGCTCGACAAGGTGTACTTCATCATGGTGCCGCTGCCCGAAGTGCCCGGCGGCGCGCACACATTCTTGAGCTATGGCTTCGAGAACGGCGACCACGTGGCCATCTCGATCGAAGTTCGCCGCGAGAAGGGAGAGGAGTTCTCGGCCTTGCGCAGCGTCTCGCAACCGTACGAGCTGATGTATGTCGTGGGCGACGAGCGCGATCTGATCCAGTTGCGTACCATCTATTGGCTCGAAGACGTTTACATGTACCGGGCCAAGGCCGAGCCGGCCCAGATGCGAGCCCTGTTTGTCGACATGCTCGAGCGGGCCAACAAACTGAGCAAGCAGCCCGAGTACTACAACCTGGCCACGAACAACTGCACGACCAACATCGTGCGGCATATCAACAACATTTCGCCGGGCAAAGTGCCCTATACGCACGAGGTGTTGTTTCCGGCCTACGCCGATCGCCTGGCCTTTCAGCTGGGGCTGATCGAGTCGGCCGGCAATTTCACAATGACCAAGGAGAAAGCTCGCATCAACGAGCTGGCCTACATCCACCGCAACGATCCGGACTTCTCGGTGCAGATCCGCCCCGAGATCCAACAGGCCGTGGCTCGTCGCCGGGCCGAGGAAAAACGCTGGCGCTAGCCCCGCCGGCGCTCATACGGTCGGCAGCGGCAATCGAACGGCTACCGCTGCGCGGTGCGCGGATTGACGGCGTCGATGACTACCCGGTCGCAACTTAATTCGCCGGTGGCTCCCAAAAGCCCCAGGGCCACTATCGCCACCCGGGCTGAGGGCGGCACCTTCAGCTGGGCCGTCTTCCGCTGCCAATCGAACGAGCCCTGCCAGGGGCCAACCACCTGCTGACCAACCGGCACGCGGTTCTCGTCGAAGAAGCTGACGAGCATCCGCGCTCCCTGGTCGTCGCCCTGACCGGACGAGACCTGTTGCGCCTTGACCCACAATTCGACCGAGAGGTGGCTCATCTGGCTGCCGTCGACCCCCAGGGCTTGCAAGGCCTGGCTCGAACGGCCGGGCACGCGGTTGGCAAATTGGATGACGTGACCCGGTTCGGCGTCCGCTGCG
>CAZPED010000287.1:0-5683 GCA_964585335.1 uncultured Planctomycetaceae bacterium
GGCGATCTGGCAGCGCTCGCGGGCAATTGATCCTAACGGGGCGGTCGCCTGGCGGCGCACGGCCCGGCGGCTCGATGGCGAGTCGCTGCGCGACGCCATGTTGCTGGCGGCCGGCCAACTCTCGCGCCGTCGCGGCGGCCCCGGGGTGCGCCCGCCCCTGGCGGCGGAAATCACGGCCACGCTGCTCAAGGACCAATGGCGAGTGAGCGGCGACGAGCAAGATCATCGTCGCCGCAGCATTTATCTGTTCGTGCGGCGGAACCTGCGGTATCCGCTGTTCGACGTGTTCGACCGGCCCGATACGAACGCCAGTTGCGCCCTGCGGCACGAGTCGACCACGGCCGTGCAGTCGTTGTCGCTGCTCAATTCGCCGTTCAGCCTGCAGTGTGCGCGGTGGCTGGCCGCCACGCTCGCCGAGGAGCAGGGAAACGATGCCGCGCGGCAAATCGCGGGGGCCTACGTGCGCGTGCTAGGACGGTTGCCCACGGCGGACGAACGCAGCGAAGCGCTGGCCTTTCTGGCCCAAGGTGCCTCGCCACGGAAGGCCGAGCAATCGGACGCCGACGCGGCCAGCGCTACTGCGGCGCCGGAACAGGTGACGCCGCTGGTGGCGTATTGCCTGGCGCTGTTCAATGCCAGCCAGTTCGTGTACGTCGACTAGTTTTCGATCGGAAACGACACGCTGTTTTTCTGATTGATCCGGTTCAGGGCGGCTTCGTTCGAATCGCGGCCGCCGAGCGTGGCGCGCAGCACGTCTTGAATCGTGCAGCCGGCCAGCAGCACGCACGCGCAAAGCAGAGCGCCAGCCAGTAGTAGTCGCATGCTCTCACGCATCCTTTCGTCGAGCCGGCGATACCTCGCCCATTGAGGTATCGGCATTTTTCAGGCGCCTTCTGCACGTTGGCAGCAGGCGGCTGGCAGTCTGGCTAAACAGCACGGGTTTTCAGGCGCTCGGCGCTCCAAAAACCAAACACCGTGGCAGCCAGTTCGCAGGGCACAAGTAGCAGCGCCGTGCCAATAAAGAGCCCCTGCGCGTCGCCAGCGGGCAGATGACCGACGTGGTCGGCGCTGACGGCCAGAAAGTGATGGTAAATGCCAAACAGCATGCCGGCCAGCATCGACCAGCCCAGCAGTAGCGCGCCGGCGTGGGCATAGGGCGTCCAGTAGAGGGCCGCCGCCACGACGGGGGCAACCACGATCACGCTCCACACGAAGGCTTGCTGCCAGGCCGACAGGTCGACGCCCAGCCGGTCGTGCGCCTGGCCGTGCAGCGTCGCCACGAAAAACCGCAATGCCACGAGCGCCGTGGCGACCAGGGCCGAGCGTTTCATGATGACACCAGGCGAAGGAATCGGGCGTAGGCGGCATCCCACGTGTCGGCGTCGCGCGGCTCGTAGTGCTCGAGCGGAAAGCTCGCGCGCACCAACTGCCGCGCTTCGTCCAGCGAAGCCAGGTCGCCGTGCGCCATCGCTTGCACCAGCACGTTGCCGATCGCCGTGGCTTCGACCGGTCCGGCCAGCACCAGGCGTTGGCAAGCGTCGGCCGTGGCCTGACACAACTGCCTATTCTGCGCGCCGCCGCCGACAATGTGAATCACCTCGATCCGGCCGCCGATTAGCTGTTCCAGCCAGGAGAGCACTTGCCGGTAACGTAGCGCCAGGCTCTCGAGCGCGCAGCGGATTGTCGACCCTTCATCGGCCGGCGCCGGCTGGCCCGTGCGGCGGCAGTAGTCGGCGATTGCCAGGGGCATGTTCGCCGGGGCCAGAAAAGTCGGGTCGTCGGGATTGATCAGCGCCGCCAACGGCCTGGCCGCCAGGGCCATGCGATTAAGGTCCTCCCAGCCAAACTCGCTGCCGGCTTCGTTCCACACTCGACGGCACTCTTGCACGAGCCACAGCCCACCGATGTTCTTCAGCAGCCGAGTAGTGCCGGCCACGCCCCCTTCGTTGGTGAAGTTAAGCTCCAGGCAGCGGTCGTTGACGATCGGCCGAGGCACCTCGGCCCCCATGAGCGACCAAGTGCCCGAGCTGATGTAACACCAGTTGGGCCGCGCGGCCGGCGCGGCACTAGCCGGCACGGCCGCCACGGCGCTGGCCGTGTCGTTGGTGCCAGGGAGCACGACCTTGAGCCGAGCGAGCCCCGTCTCCTGGGCCACCTTGGCACGCAGCGGCCCCAGCGTGGTGCCGGGCTGTGTTACCGGCCCGACGATCCGCTCGGGAATCCGAAACCGCTCGAGCAACGAGTGTGCCCAGTCGCCGCGCTGTGGATCGAAGAACTGCGTGGTCGTGGCGTTGGTCAGCTCGTTGGCTTTTTCGCCGGTCAGTAGCCAGTGAAATAGGTCGGGCATCATCAACATGCGCTCGGCGACGTCGAGCAGCGCCGAGCCGGCCAGCCGCATCGCCCACAATTGGTAGAGCGTGTTGAACTGCATGAACTGCAGGCCGGTCTGGGCAAAAATCTGCTGCCGCGGCACCACGTCGAAGGCCCGCTCAAGCAGACCGTCGGTGCGCGGATCGCGATAGTGGACTGGGTTACCCAGCAGCTCATCGCTGGCTCCAAGCAGTCCGAAGTCGACACCCCAGGTGTCCACGCCCACGCTGGTCACCTCGGCCAGCTTGGCGCCGGCCGCGCGCAGGCCGGCCCGCACATGGTTCCACTGGGCCAGGAAATCCCAATACAGGTGGCCGGCTGCCGAAACCGGACCGTTGTCGAAGCGGTAGACCTCGGCCAGTTGCAGCCGCTGGCCGTCGAACTGGCCGGCCACGTGCCGTCCGCTCGATGCCCCAATGTCCACCGCCAGATAGTTGCGTTGTGCCATGATGCCGCCTGCTCGACGAAAACCGCCTGGGGAAGGCACCATCGCCGCCCCGCTGCCGCCGTCAGAATGACGAGTGGGACGGCAGTCGTCAAGCATTTGATGAATAAGGACTTGCGTCGCTACGGCCGGCTTCGGTCAGCGGCCGGAAAACCGATACAAGCTGAAGAACCCCCACGCGGCTGGCCGATAGAACTGACTGCCGCACATAGTTGACTTAGATTACTAACATAAGTAGCATACTAGTCAATTGATGCATGAACACCGCTAGCGGAATGCCTACTCCCATGACGGCGTCCCTTTCGCTTTCCGAACCGCAGTTGCCCGTGCTCGCACAGAAACCGGCCAGTCCAACGCCCATCGTGGCCTCGCCCGAGTTGCTGGAGGAACTGGCCGAATACAGCCGCCAGCTTGAGGGGGCCGAGCCTCAGGAAATCATCGCCTGGGCCGTAAAAAAGTACTTTCCCAAGCTGACCATGGCCACGGCCTTTGGGCCAGAAGGCTGCGCGATTATCCACATGCTGGCCGGTATCGAGCCGCGGACCCACGTGTTCAATCTCGACACGGGTTACCAGTTCAAGGAAACGCTCGATCTGCGTGACCGGATTGCCCAGCGCTACGGCCTGGAAGTCGAAATGCGCAGCGCCCCGACAAGCGTGGCCGAGTACGAGGCCCAGCACGGCGGTCCGCTGTATAAGACGAATCCCGATCAGTGCTGCTTCGATCGCAAGGTCAAGGTGCTGCGCGAGTCGGTCGTCGGTTGGGTCGCCTGGATGAGCGGCATTCGCCGCGACCAGAGCAGCGACCGGGCCGGCGCGCCGATTGTCGGTTGGGACAAGAAGTTTGGCCTGGTGAAGATCAGCCCTCTGGCCAATTGGACCAAGAAGGACGTCTGGAAGCTGATCACTCAGCACGACATTCCTTACAACCCGCTGCACGACCAGGGCTACACCAGCATCGGCTGCTGGCCTTGCACCCGCGCGGTAATGTTCGGTGAGGACGAACGTGCGGGCCGCTGGAGCGGCACGGCCAAGAAAGAGTGCGGTCTGCATACCAGCGACTAGCGCCTGCCCGGTGGTCGGCGCGCTGAGCGGGCCGAGCGATGCCCGGCCTGGCGCCGACGATAACAGCCCACGAGCGACGCTTTGCTGCTATGAAAGTTTCGGCCAAAACCGAATACGCATGTTTGGCGATGTTGGAGCTGGCCGCCCATTACGGCTCGGGTGAGCCGGTGCGCATTCGCGCCATTGCCGACGAGCACGGCATCCCCTCGCGGTTTCTCGTGCAAATTCTGCTGCAGCTCAAGGGCGCGGGCTTCGTGGCCAGCACCCGGGGCGCCTCGGGCGGATACCAGTTGATCAAACCGCCCGAAGAGATCTCGCTGGGCGAGGTGATGGCCGTGATCGAAGGGCAGGAAAACGAGGTCACCAGCACCACCCCCACCAATTCGCCCAGCGCCCGCGTGCTGCTCGAAGCGTGGCGCGAGGTGGCTCAAGTGCAGCGCGACGCGCTGCGGGCAATTACGTTTGGCGACCTTGTCAAACGCATCAAGCGACAAAGCGAAAACATGTTCTACATCTAGGCAGCACCCTGCGGCGCGTTAGCCAGCTGATCGTCCACAGCGCCCTGGGGCGATCGTCTCTCGCCGCTTACCAAATGCAATCGGGGGCAATCCCGCGGCCGCGGAACTGCCCCCGAAATGTTGCCCTTTGTCTCGAAGCGTGCCCGGCGGTTACTTCTGTCCCGCCATGGCCTCGGCCAGAATCTTCGAGGTGCTTTCCCGCATGATGCGCGGGTCGACCGTCTTGCCTTCGAGCAGCGTTTTGCGGACGTCCTTGCCGGAGATGAACACCGGCTTCTCGTCCTTGTGGTTGTCCATCAGGTCCACGCGGCCGGCCGATTCGTAGTAGGCCGCGAAGCCAACCTTGAGCGGCTGGATTTTCAGGTCGCCCTTGAGCTTTGAGAAGATCTCCTGGGCATCGAAATCGCCCCAGATGGCCGTGCCGTCGTGGTAGGGGGCATCGGCATGCTTGCGGCCGATGATGATGTCGGTGAAGCCGTAGTTCTGGCGATAAATGCCGTGCATGATGGCTTCCTTCGGACCGCCGTAGAACATCTTGATGTCGAGGCCCAGCAGCAACACGCGGTCGGGCACCGACTCCTTGCGCGGTCCCCACAGGTTCGGGTCGCTGTCGCCTTCGCCCAGCGAGCGATTCTCGATCAGCGCCTCGTAGGTATGCATCCGCACGTCGGCGTTGACATCGTCGCCCTTGGTTTCGCCGATCAGCGGGTTGAGCACCGCGCCCGCGTTGTGCCCGGCCTTGAGCAAGTGCTCGAGCCCGTACACCAAGGCATACTCGTGGGCCCGGTGCAGTGGGTTGCGGGTCTGAAAGGCCACCACGCGGTTCCAGCCTTTGCTGGCCAGCAGCTTGCGGACTTCGCGTGGCGAGAGGACATACTTGCCGAACTTGCCGTTTTTGGGCTGCGGCAGGGCACGAATCTTGCCGCCGAGCAGGTGCGTTTTATCGGCGTCGCCTTTGAGCACCATGTCGGCGCCCGGATGATCGGTGCGCTCGGTCAGATAGACGCTCTTCAAATAGCGGGGCTTGTCCCACTCGAAGACGTCGCTGATTTCCAAGGTGGCCACGATGTCGCCGGCCGAGTTGGTCAGGGCCACGGTTTGGCCTGATTTGAGCGTGGCGGCTAGCGCGCTGGTGACGGGAAGCGAGATGGGAATCGTCCACGCATACAGCTTGCCGTTGTGCTCGATCACCGCTTCGTCGAGCACGCGATCGTAGGTGGCCTTGTCCATCGGACCGGTCAGGGGGCTCAACGCGCCGTCGCCAAAGCGGTACACGCTCGACAAGT
>CAZPED010000288.1:0-5672 GCA_964585335.1 uncultured Planctomycetaceae bacterium
GCGACGTGTTCATTCACCCGAAAATTCTCGACGGCTTCGGCGAGGGCATGTCGAAGTCGAAGGGCAATGGCGTCGACCCGCTCGACGTGATTGAAAAGTTCGGCGCCGACTCGTTGCGGTTCAGCCTGGCGTACCTGACGACCGAAACGCAGGACGTGCGGATGCCGGTCGAGTTCGAGTGCCCGCACTGCCATGGGTTGGTCGAGCAAACCAAGAAGAACCGCGTGCAGCCGCGGATCGAATGCAAGAAATGCGGCCAGGCATTTTCCACCCAGTGGGCCAGCAAGCCTGAGGACCTGGCGCTGCCGCGCGGCGCCGTGGTGAGCGAACGATTCGAGCTGGGGCGCAATTTCTGCAACAAGCTGTGGAACGCCTCGCGGTTTGCGCTGTTGAACCTGGAGGGCTACACCGCCGCGCCGGTGGCCGACGAAGACCTGGCGGTGGAAGATCGCTGGCTGCTCAGCCGGCTGGCGACGGTGACGGCGCAAACGACCGCGGCGCTCGAGGCCTTTCACTACGGCGACGCGGCCCGGGTGCTGTACGATTTTGCCTGGAACGAGTTCTGCAGCTTCTACGTCGAGATGGCCAAAGGACGGTTGCAGAACGCCACCTCGCGGGCCACGGCCCAGCGGGTGCTGGCGCACACGCTCGACGCGATCTTGCGGCTGCTGCACCCGCTGATTCCGTTCATCACCGAGGAAGTGTGGCAACTGCTGGCTCAAGCGGCGCCGCGGCGCGGCATTGCCGCGGTCAGCGAAGCGGCGGCGAGCATCATGATCGCCCCCTGGCCCGAAGCCGAGTGCGAGCGGCAAGACGCGCGGATCGAGGCGCAGTTCGCGCGCTTTCAAGAGTTGCTCAACAAGCTGCGCGACACGCGCAGCCGGCACAACATTCCGCCAAAAACGCCGATGCACTTCGCCGTGCGCTGCGAGGCCGACGTGGCCGAGCTGCTGCGCCCGATGGATCCCTACTTCGAGTCGATGGCCGGCGCGAAGGTCACGGCCTGGGGACCCACCGTGCAGGCGCCCCCCACGAGCGCCAGCTTCGTGATTGCCGAAGGCGAAGTGTTTGTCGACCTGGCTGACCACATCGACATCGACGCCGAGATTGCCCGCAAGGCCAAGGAAGTGGCCAAAATCGCTGGTTCGATTGCCGGAAAAGAGCGTCAGTTGGCCAACGAAAATTTCGTGTCGCGCGCACCGGCCGAGGTGATCGACAAGGAACGTGCCGCTCTGGCACAGCTCAAGGAGTTGCTCGCCACGACGCAAGCAGCCCTGGACGCGCTCGAGGCGACGCGCAAATAGCCGCCCGGCGACGTTTTGGCCAGCATATTTGGGCAGGCCAGTTGGCGGGTTGAGCCGACTTTGCCGAGCGATCGGCCGAATGGGACGGGCGGCCGCGGCCGGCCTGCGCTCCGCCGCGTCGATTGGCGGGCGGCATACTTTTTGCCACCACTAGCCGCCGCGCTTCAGGCATACCTATAATCGAACGAAGCGCGTCGGAACTTCGTGCTCAATTCCCGGTGTCAGGGGGCCCGTATGCCGGTCCACATGGAGCTTTCGCGGATTATCATCAGCGAAATCAATGATCAGCAAGTCATTTATCTCAAGGAAGTCGACGGCGATCGCACGTTTCCGATTCTGATCGGCATCTTCGAGGCCACGAGCATCGATCGCCGCGTCAAACAATATCATTCGCCCCGGCCGCTCACGCACGATCTGGTCGTGAGCATCGTCGAGAATCTGGGGGCCGAGCTGCAGGACGTGGTCATCAGCGAGCTGAAAGACCACACCTACTTCGCCAAGCTCCGCGTGCGCAACGCGGGCGAGTTGATCGAAATCGACGCCCGACCGTCCGACGCCATCGCCGTTGCGGTCACGTGCGACCCGAACTTGCCGATCTACGTTGCCGAAGAAGTGCTGAACGACGTGCTGCGCGAACAGTAGCTGCCGGCCCGTCGGCCAGCTAAACTCCCTCCTGCGGGGTTGTCGGCAATTTCGCCGGGCAGACCGCAAATTCATCAGCCCGGAGGTTGGCCTTGGAGCGTCGCGATTTTTTGCGTTCGGCGGCGCTGTTGGCCGTCGCGCAAGCGTGTGGCCCTGGCCGTGCCGATGCCGATGAGCGAAAAGCTCCCGCGCGGTTGTTCTTCACTTCGCAGGGACGCACGGCGATTGTCGACGCCGACGGCGGCAACCTCCGCTACTTCGAGTTCGACGTGCCCAACCAGGCCACCTGGCAACCGGGCCCCAGTTTTCCCGACGGCCAGCGCGTGATCTTTTTGAGCATGGAGCCGCGCCGCGATGGGCCGGGTCGGCCCTTCGAAGAGTACTACACGCAAACGCCCACGCACCTCTGGGTGCACGATCTGGCGAGCGGCTCGCTCACCGAAATCTGCACCAAGGATCGCCTGGCGCCGTTCGTCACCCCCGCGCTTTTAATTGGCGAGGACCGGCTGCTGGTGCAGGTGGTGCGCAACAAGGTGGGGCAGATCTTTAGCGTGCGGCTCGACGGCAGCGACCCGCGCGAGTTCACTCGCGCCGGCGAGGGATTGCCATATGGCATGAGCCTGAGCCCCGATGCGCGGCGCGTGGCCTTTCACCTGGCCAGCCCCCAGGGCTACCAGATTTGGACGTGCGACCCGTATGGCGGCAAACGCGTCAAAGTGGCGGCGCAAGCGGAGCATTTATACTTCGGTCCGACCTGGTCGCCCGACGGTCAGTGGCTGGCCTACTACGACTGCTTGTACCAGCAGGACTACGGCCACGACTGGGCCGACGTTTGCGTGGGCCGGCCCGACGGCAGCGAGCATCGGGTGCTCACGACGGGACAAGCCGGCTGGTTCGCGGCCACTTATGGCGACCAGCGGACCCGCGGCGGCGGCTCGAACATTCCCGCCTGGACGCGTGACGGGCGAGTGCTCTTTCCGCGCCGATTGCCCGGCTCGCAAGTTCCCTGGGTCTACCAGCCCGACCGGCCGGACGTCGACCATTTCAACCGCGACTTTCACCCCGAAGCGGCCCGGGGCGGCACGGAGATTTGCAGCTTGTCGCCCAGCGGCGGCGAGGCCACGCCTTTAACGCACAGCCAGCCGCAGGCCTGGGATTTTCGTTCGAGCCAATCGGCCGACGGCAAGCACCTGGTCTATTGCCGTGCGGAGACGGGCGGCGCGCCAGCGGTGTACGTGGCCGATGCTCAAGGGCGCGAGACGCGCCTGATCACGCGAGGGCGCGACGATCTGGGAGCGGACCATCCGCGCTGGGTGTAGCCGATCGCTGGCCAGAATCAGACAAGCGAAATCGGCTGGCGGTTGCTTTCCTCACCGCGCGGCAAACCGCATACTACTGGTCGGCGCCGCCCAACTGGCGCGGCCCGTGAGGCGGATTCCTTTCTCCCAGCGTTCTGCTAACCAATGGAGGTTGCAACCATGCTTAAGTCGATGGGTTTGACGCTCGTGGCCTGTGGTGTCATGGGGCTGCTGGCAACTCGTGCGGTGCTGGCGGCCGACGACAAGGTGGACGTGACCGGCAACTGGGCCGTGGAGATCGAGATTGCTGGGCAGCAGGGAACGCCCGAGTTCGCCCTCAAGCAGAGCGGCGAGAAAATCACCGGCAAGTATAAGGGGCAGTTTGGCGAGGCCGACGTTACCGGCACGATCAAGGGCGCCGACATCGAGTTTTCGTTCGAAACGCAAGGTGCCAAGATCACCTACACCGGCAAGGTGGACAAGGACACGATGAAAGGCAAGGCCGACTACGCCGGCCAGGCCCAGGGCGAATGGAGCGCCAAGAAAAAGGCGGCCAAATAACCCAGGCCAGCTGAGAGAGCAGCGCCGGGTGCTGGCATTGCGGCGCCCGGCCGACTAACTTGGGGACGGTGCGGAGCCGGCATTCCGCGCCGTCCCCGGTTTAATTCCCCACGATCCACGAGGTTGTCGCGATGCGATGTCGATTGGCCGTTACGTTCTGCCTGGCCCTGGCCCACTTGCTGGTCGCTGCCCTGCCGACCATGGCGGACGACCCCTGGGTGAGTTTTGCCGGCAAGGGCGGCCCCGGTGCCGGCAAACGCGTGGTGCTGGTCAGCGGCGACGAAGAGTACCGCTCGGAAGAAGGCTTGCCGCAACTGGCCAAGATTCTGGCCGAGCGGCACGGCTTTGACTGCACCGTACTGTTTGCGGTCGACCCGGACGGCACGATCAATCCGAACCGTAGCGACAACATCCCGGGGCTCGAAGCGCTGCGCAAGGCCGACTTGCTGGTGATTCTGGCGCGCTTCCGCGCCCTGCCCGACGAGCAGATGCGCGAGATCGTTAACTATGTTGACGCCGGCAAGCCGGTCGTCGGTTTGCGAACGGCCACGCACGCCTTCAACCCCAAGGCCGGCTCGACCTTTGCCCGCTGGGGTTGGCAGAGCAAGGAGTGGGACGGCGGATTTGGCCGCCAGGTACTGGGCGAAACCTGGATCAACCACCACGGCCATCACGGCAAGGAAAGCACGCGCGGCATCATTGTGCCAGCGATGAAAGATCACCCGATCTTGCGCGGCATTGCCGACGGCGACATCTGGGGTCCGACCGACGTCTACGGCGTGCGCTTGCCGCTGCCCGCCGGATGCCAGCCGCTGGTGCTGGGGCAGGTGCTCACCGGCATGAGCCCCACCGATCCGCCGGTCGAGGGCAAGAAAAACGATCCGATGATGCCAGTGGCCTGGATCAACACGTTTGCCGCCCCTTCGGGCAAGTCGGCGCGGGTGTTTACGACCACGATGGGCGCCTCGCAAGATTTGCAGAGCGAGGGTCTACGGCGGCTGCTGGTAAACGCCTGCTACTGGGGCGTGGGCCTCGAAGGGCAGATTCCCGCCAAAACGGACGTAGCGCTCGTGGGCGACTACCGCCCGACGCCGTTTGGCTTCGGCGCGTTTACCAAGGGCGTGAAACCGGCCGATCACCGGCTGGGCGCCAGCGCCGCGAAGTAGTGCCCGCCCGATTCCCCGCCGGGGTCGCCGCTGTGTGCCTCGTGGCACGCCAGTTGCGTTGCTAGCCGCCGCACACGGCATGGCCGTGGCGTAGAGTTGCAGTGTGGCCAGCTTGATAGCCTCGCGGGATTCGCTGATGCGCGCCTATTCGTGCCAATGTGGTAACTGGTTGTTCTACGACAACTCGATTTGCCTGGCCTGCCAGCGCGAAGTGGGCTTCTGCCCCGAGTGTCGCAACATCGTCACGCTGTTGCCCGGCGGCGAAGGACAATTCACCTGCGGCAATCCGCAGTGCGGCGCCACGCTGACCAAGTGCCTCAACTACAGCCAGCACCAGGTTTGCAATCGGTGCCTGTCGGCCGATAGCGCGCAGCATGCCGGGTTGTGCGACTGCTGCCGGTTCAATCGCACGATTCCCGACTTGAGCGTGCCGGGCAACTTGCAAAGGTGGTACGCGCTCGAGTCGGCCAAGCGACGGCTGTTCTACGACTTGGGCCTGCTGGGCTTGCCCTACGGCACGGCCGAAGACGGCATCGAGCCGCCGCTGGCCTTCGCCTTCATGGCCGACGCGATTCCCGACGGTCACCACTGGCGCAAGCTGGGCGAGGCCGAACAGGTTTACACCGGTCACGCCCATGGGCTGATCACGATCAACATTCGCGAGGCCGACGACGTCGAGCGCGAAAAGCTGCGGGTCGACC